>NZ_CDWRCM010000033.1:0-8463 GCF_977927585.1 Frankia sp. CcWB2
GACGCCCCAGTCGGCGAGCACCCGGGCAATGAGCCGGTAGGTGCCGCCATAGGCGTCCGCCGGGATGATGACGTGGTCTCCGGGCCGGCAGACAGTTCGCAGCAGGGCGTCTGTCGCCGCCATGCCGGAGGAGAAAGCGAGGCCGACCGTCCCGCGTTCCAGTGCGGCGAGGCAGGTCTCCAGCGCGGTACGGGTCGGATTCGCCGAACGACTGTACTCGTAACCGCTCCGAAGCCCACCCACGCCATCCTGGGCGAACGTCGAGGACTGGTGGATCGGCGTCACCACCGCTCCCGTGATGGGATCGGGCTCCTGGCCGGCATGGATCGCGATGGTCTCGAATCCCTCAGTGGGCTGCTCCATAGGCATGGCGCCACGCTAGGGCCTCCTCGATGATCGGTGCCGATCTAGCGGACGGCCAGGAAACTCAGCAGGTCGGCACGGGTAAGGATGCCGACGGGATTACCCTCGTCGTGTACCAGCACCGCGGGTTCGTCCCCGAGCACCGCGACGATCCGGGCCAGTGGCTCGCCGGTACCCACCATCGGAAGCGACGGCGACAGATGATCGACGACCGGATCGTCGATGGCGGACCGGTCGGCGAAGACCGCCGCGAGCAGATGCCGCTCGATGACGGAACCCGCGACCTCCGCCGCCCGCAGGGGCGGTTCGTGCCGCACCACCGGCATCTGCGACACGTTGTACTCGCGCAGGTAGGAGATGGCGGCACCGACTGTCTCGGCCGGGTGGACATGCACCAGATCGGGGGGACCACTGGTCTGTTCGGTCTTGTTCCGCAGGACGTCCGAGACGGTCGGCTCGTTCGACGGTGGCTCCAGAAAGCCGTACTCGTACATCCATTCGTCGTTGAAGATCTTCGACAGGTATCCGCGGCCGGAGTCCGGAAGCAGGACCACGACGGCGTCGTCCGGGCCGAGCTCGCGAGCGACCCGGAGGGCGACGACCACCGCGAGTCCGCCTGACCCGCCCACCAGCAGCCCGCATTTCCTGGCCAGCTCGCGCGTCATCAGGAACGAGTCGCGGTCGCTGACCGCCTCCACCCGGTCGACGACCGTCTTGTCGTAGGTCGTCGGCCAGATGTCCTCCCCGACGCCTTCGACGAGGTAGGGTCGGCCGCTGCCACCGGAGTAGACCGAACCCTCCGGATCCGCGCCCACGATCTGCACGGTTCCGCCGGACGCCTCCTTGAGATAACGGCCGACTCCACTGATCGTCCCGCCGGTCCCGATGCCGGCGACGAAGTGGGTGACGCGACCGTTCGTGGCCTGCCAGATCTCCGGCCCGGTCGTAGCGTGGTGCGCAGCGGGATTGTTCGGGTTGGAATACTGATCCGGGCTCCAACCACCGGGAGTCTCGCGGACGAGCCGGCGGGCCACCGAGTAGTAGGAGCGGGGGTCGTCGGGTGCCACTGCTGTCGGGCAGATGACGACCTCGGCGCCGTAGGCGCGCAGGATGGCCCGTTTCTCTTCGCTGATCTTGTCAGGCATGGTGAACACGCAGCGATAGCCCCGCCGGGCCGCCACCAGGGCCAGACCGACACCGGTGTTTCCGCTGGTAGGTTCGATGATGGTCCCACCAGGCGGAAGCAGCCCGGCCTCCTCGGCGGCGGAGACCATGGTCAGCGCCACCCGGTCTTTCACCGATCCACCGGGATTGAGGTACTCCAGCTTTGCCAGCACCGGCGCCGGCGTCGTCTCGATCGTCGGTGTGATCCGGACCAGCGGTGTGTTTCCGACGAGATCGATCACGTGGTCGAATGCCTGCATATCGGTCATCCGCGCATCATTTCCGCTCTCGAGAGAGGTAACCGGGGCAACACCTCGTGTCCACGGCAGGCGGGAGCCGGTTGAGCTGCCCGAACCGGATCACCTCCTGGATACCGACGACCGTGGCCGGGACGCTGCCTGTGCCCGGCGGCGGCGTACGTCACCTGCGTTCGTGCGGACGCGACATGCCGGCATGGACTGCTGCCACGACAGTAGCGAGCCGGGCCGGAACGTGCCGGGCCGCGTGGCATCCACTCTGTTTGCGATGGCATCCCGGGGGCAGATCGTCGTGGTGTACCTGACGGTGCGTCATCGCGAGTTCCGATGACCGTGCCCGGACGACCGTGCCCGGACGACCTGGACCCGATTGGTACGATAAAGTTCAGTGCTGATCGACGAGTGGCGTCAGGAGTGGCGTCGATGTTCCCGGCAGGCTTGCCATCGGCGTTCACCACGATCCCGGTGTCGGAGATCCCGGTGTCGGATCGGGAGAGAGAGCGGGTCAGCTCATGCGCCTCGTGCTCAACGTCATCTGGTTGGTATTCGGTGGTTTCTGGCTCGCCATCGGTTACGCCCTCGCGGCGCTCGTGTGCTTCATTCTCATCGTCACGATCCCCTTCGGGATCGCCGCTCTGCGGATGGCGAACTTCGCACTGTGGCCGTTCGGACGGCGCATTGTCGACCGACCCGGCGCTGGCGGGGCGTCTCTGATCGGAAACGTGCTGTGGATCCTTCTGGCCGGCTGGTGGTTGGCGCTGGGACATCTCACCACCGGCCTGGCACTCTGCCTCACCATCATTGGTATCCCGCTCGGCCTGGCGAACTTCAAACTAATCCCGGTCTCGCTGCTGCCCCTGGGTAAGGAGATCGTGGACGTCGACGCCCCCGCCGTCGGAGCTCGCGCGGCATTCTGAGCCGCTGCGGCAGGTCGAGCGTGCTCGGACCGTGCCGCGCCGTCGCGCGAACAGTAACGCCGGCTGCATGATCACAACGGCATGATCGACTAGGGCGTCCCGCTCTACCGGTAGCGTCGCCAGCATCGCATACGTGCTTATACCGGTCTCATATCAAGCGTCGCTCGCAGATCGGAGCATTCCGCAGGCGGCAGCAGGCCTACAATGGTGTAGTAGATTCGATGGTGTGGAATGTGCGCGCAGGCCAGGGTGAGGCGGAAACCCCTGGGGATCCCGAGGAGGTAGGTGAACTCATCGTGGACATCTGGGATGACCTTGCGCAGCGTAACAACGCTCACCTGCGGGAACTATTCCTGACCGGTGACCTGGTAGCCGGTGACCTGGTAGCGGAAGGCCCACAAAACGCGATCTTGGGTTCGTGGTGGCGCAGCCAGGTACTGAACGTGAGCCCGGACCGGTGCTCCCCCGTCTATGATCCGGATCTTGACCTGGATACGCGCCTGGTCCGCGCGGCCGACCCGGTGCTCGACCGACTGGCATCCACGATCGCCGGGACCTGGGTGTGCGTGTGTCTCACCGACGACCGGGCAAGAATACTGGCGCACCGGGTCGGTGAGGCATCCTTCGGCCTACACCCTGGGTTCTGCGTCGCCGAGCACCTGGTCGGCACCAGCGCCGTAGCCCTCGCACTCGTGGAAAGGCGCCCCGCCCGGGTCTCGGGCGCCGAGCACTTCGCTGACCTCTACCAGCCGGACGCGTGCATATCCGTTCCCGTCCGCGACCCCCTCAGCGGGCGCATCGAGGGCGTGTTCAGCCTCATCTGCAGGCTCGCCGAGGCGAATCCGTCGGCGGAAGCCATGGTGGGGGAGGCTGGCCGCGCCATCGAACATCGGCTGCTGGAACAGGCGAGCGAGCGGGAACGGGCCTTGCTCCTGGCGTACCGGCAGGCCAAACACCGGATGCGGATACCGGCTGGCGGCGCACAGTTTCCGCTCGATCTCAAGGCCGGGTCCGGCATCGAGATCGAGCGTGATATTCGGCTGGTTTTGCAGGAGAAGGCCGCTGAACTGATCGCAGCGGGCCGCCCGACCGTCAGCGAGGTATCCCTGCCGCACGGTCAGACCGCCACGCTGGTGTGCAGGAAGGTACAGACGCATTCCGCGGTGGCCGGACTGGCCGTCGAGGTCGCCTTTCCCTTCGGGCCGCCCCGTCGCCTTATGACCAGCGCCGCGGCCGTGGCAGGGCACCTCAACAGCCAGCCGCAGGGGGCCGACGCCGGTGCCCCGTCGGCGCCGGGGCTTTTCCTGCCGTATGGCGCGCCCAGGCCGATGCCGCGCCCGCCGGCCAGTGCACTCGACGCCACCCGCCCGGCCAGTACCCCCCCGGCCAGCCGGCAGCCCGCCATCGGCGCGTCGCTGCTGGCCATCGGGGAACAGGGAATCGGCCGTCTCGCGGTGGCGGCACGGCGACGCCTCACCCTGCTGTACGAGGCCAGTATGCACATCGGGACCACCCTCGACGTGACCCGGACCGCCGAGGAACTGGCCCAGGCAGCCGTGCCCGAACTCGCCGACGTCGTCACGGTGGACCTGGCGGAGTCTGTCCTGCGGGGCGAGGACTCGCTGCATCCGACCGCACTGCTGCGTCCGAACGCACTGCTGCGCCGCGCCGCCCTGCACGGCATCCAGGAAGGCCTCGCCCTCTACCCGGTCGGTCACCAGATCAGCTTCCTGCCCTCCACGCCGCAGGCCCGGTGCCTGGCCAGCGGGCGGGCGGTGCTTGATGCCGACCTGCACGCCGCTCCCGGCTGGCAGGCCCAGGACCCCGAACGCGTCGAGCGACTCCTCGCGCAGGGGATCCACTCGCTCATCACCGTTCCCCTGTCCACCCGCGACGTAATGTTCGGGGTGGCCAGTTTCTACCGCTCCCGGCAACCAGAGCCCTACGAGGACGACGACTTGGCCCTGGCCGAGGAGTTGGCCGCCCGCGCGGCGCTGTGCCTGGACAACGCCCACCGCTACACCCGCGAACGACAGCTGCACCACCAGGCCCTGCACGATCCGCTGACCGACCTGGCGAACCGCACGCTGTTGACGGCCCGACTGCAACGCGGACTTGCCCGGCGCCTCCACGACAATACGCAGGACAATACGCAGCTTGCACTACTGTTCTGCGACCTCGACGACTTCAAGAGCGTCAACGACAGATTCGGGCACGCGGCCGGCGACGACCTGCTTCGCGTAACCGCGGATCGGCTGACGAGTTGCGCCCGTACCACCGACACGGTTGCCCGCATCAGCGGCGACGAGTTCGCGGTCCTACTGGAAGGTGGCTGCGTCGACCCCGAGTCCATCGGGCGGCGGATCCTGGAAACACTCCGCGTACCCTTGGTACTCGCCGGAACGGTTCATACAATCCAGGCCAGCATTGGGCTGGTCGTTGTCGACCCCGGCACTCAGGCCACTGCGGAAAGCGTGCTGAAACAGGCGGACTCCGCCATGTATGCCGCAAAACGGCGGGGTAAGGGCACCCTGGTGGTGTACCGGCCGGAGCTGTGCCCCGCCAGCGCCGAGGATGCCCTGCGCACCAGCCTCACCCACGCCGTACGCGGCGAGGATGGCGGCGCTACCCTCGACGTCAGCTATCAGCCGATCATCGAGCTCCACACCGGTCGGACCGTCGGTGTCGAGGCGGCGCTTCGGTGGGACGACCCGTCCTCCCGACCCGCTCCCCACCACCGTCTCATCCCCACCGCCCAGCAGACCGGGCTGGCCCCCGCACTGGAGCACATCCTGCTCGACCGGGCCTGCCGTGACCTCGGCCGCTACCGAAGCACGGGCCATCCGGAGGTGGCCCTCCACATCCCCGTCTCGATCATCGATGCCGCTGACGCCTGGTTCACGACCGAGGTGGTCAGTGCCCTGACCGTCCACCACCTGCCACCCGATGCTCTCGTGCTCCGCGTCGTCGGCGCGACGCACCACACCGATCAGGCCGCCCTGCGGGCGCTGCGCGGACTGGCCGCACGAGGCATCAGGCTCGCGATCATCTGTCCCAGCGCCGAGGACCTCTCGTTCGATCCCCTTCTGCCACTCCCCGTCCAGATCATCGTGCTCGACGCCACCGCCACCCGGCAGCTGACCGAATCGCTGACCGACGGCCGCACCCCCGGGGAAGAAGAAAACGACGGCACGTTGCGCACGGCGTTCCTCGCCACCATCCGCGGGCTGGGCATCTCACTGCTGGGCACCGGCATCACCGACGCGAAGCAGGCCGCCACCCTCGCGCACAGCGGCTGCGACCTCGGCCAGGGCAACCTCTTCGGCGGACCCGCACCGCTCGCCGACATCCCCGGCAGGTATCCGGCATGAGGTAGCTGCCATGTCTCCAGTGCGTGGCACTGGCCCCCAACTCTCCAGTGCGTGGCACTGAAAATGCCTTGACCTGATGTTGGGTTGACGTCGTAGGGTCGCAACACGTTTGCAATGTGGTTACCCACCGTTGTCGCGATCTACCGGTTCGACCACCAGCCGCCACCGAGAGGACCGTATGCTGATCCGACTTCTGCGGGCTCACCTCGGCCCCTACGGCCGGCCGATCTCGATACTGGTCCTTCTGCAGCTGGTGGCGACGATCGCCATGCTCTACCTCCCCACCCTCAACGCTGACATCATTGATCGTGGAGTGGTCATCGGCGACACCGGCTACATCATGCGTATCGGTGGACTCATGCTCGGTGTCAGCGTCGTGCAGATCGTCTGCGCCGGCGCCGCCGTCTTCTTCGGAGCCCGGACGGCGATGGCGCTCGGTCGGGATATCCGGGCGTCGGTGTTCGACCGGGTCCAGTCGTTCTCAGCGCGGGAGGTCGGCCGCTTCGGTGCGTCCTCACTGATCACCCGGGCCATGAACGACGTGCAGCAGGTGCAGATGCTGATGTTGATGAGCTTCACGCTCATGGTCTCCGCGCCGATCATGTGCCTGGGCGGCATCATCCTGGCGGTCAATCAGGACGCCGGGCTCTCGCTCCTGCTCGTCGCGATCACTCCGGTCCTCGCGGTGATCATCAGCTTGATCGTGCGACGGATGCGGCCGCTGGGCCGGGCGATGCAGGAGCGCCTGGACACCGTCAATCGGATCCTGCGGGAGCAGATCACCGGACTCCGGGTGATCCGCGCTTTTGTCCAGGACGATTATGAGCGGCGCCGGTTCGCGGTGGCTGACGCCGAACTGACCGACGTCTCGTTGCGGTTCGGTCGACTCATGGCGTTGATGTTCCCGCTCGTGCTCACCGTGGTCAACTTCTCGAGCGTGGCCGTGCTGTGGTTCGGTGCTCACCGTATCGACGCCGGCCAGATGCAGATCGGCGCGCTGACGGCCTTCCTCAGCTACCTGATGCAGATCCTGATGTCGGTGATGATGGCCACCTTCATGTTTATGATGATTCCCCGCGCCGAGGTGTGCGCGGAGCGCATCCAGGAGGTGCTCGAGACCGACTCCACGGTCCTGCCACCGCAGAACCCGGTGCGGGAGTTGCGCCGCCACGGTGACCTGGAACTGCGGGGCGTTGGGTTCCACTACCCGGGAGCGGAGGCGCCGGTCCTGCGCGGAATCAGCCTGTGCGCCCGGCCGGGTCAGACCACAGCCATCATTGGCAGCACCGGTAGCGGCAAGACGACGCTGCTCGGTCTGGTCCCGCGGCTGGCCGACGCCACCGAGGGTGCCGTCCTCGTCGACGGCGTCGACGTCCGCGATCTCGACCCGGCGCTGCTCGCCCGGACCGTCGGCCTGGTTCCACAGAAGCCGTATCTGTTCTCCGGCACCGTCGCGACCAATCTGCGTTACGGAAATCCGGACGCCACCGAAGACGAACTGTGGCGCGCGCTGGAGATTGCGCAGGCGAAGGACTTCGTCGAAGCCATGCCGGACGGTCTCGGCACCGCGATCGCCCAGGGTGGCACGAACGTCTCCGGCGGCCAGTGCCAACGGCTCTCCATCGCCCGCGTGCTCGTTCACCGCCCGGAGATCTACCTGTTCGACGACTCCTTCTCAGCCCTCGACTACGCCACCGACGCCCGTCTGCGCAGGGCGCTCGCCCACGAGACCTCCGCCGCGACCGTGGTGATCGTTGCTCAGCGGGTCGCCACCATCCGGGATGCGGATCAGATCATCGTGCTGGACCACGGTGAGGTGGTCGGCGTCGGCACCCACCAGCAGTTGATGGCCGACAACACCACGTACCGCGAGATTGTGCTCTCCCAGCTCACCGAGGAAGAGGCGGCATGAGCAGCCCGGTACCGGTACCGGTACCGCGCCGCGGCCCGGCCCCGACGGCCGGGCCCGCTCGGTTCTTCATAGGCCCGGGCGCGACGGAGAAGTCGATGGACTTCGCCGCCTCGAGCCGCCGACTGCTCGGACTGCTGCGACCGCAGCGTCACCTGATGATCGCCGTCGTGGTCCTGGCGACGTTGAGTGTCGGTCTGAGCGTGATCGGTCCTCGCCTGCTCGGCCACGCCACCGACCTGGTGTTCGCGGGGATCTTCAGTCGGCGGCTGCCCGCTGGCAGCACGAAGGAGCAGGCGGTCGCGCAGCTGCGTGCCACCGGCCACGGCACCCAGGCGGACCTGCTCGCCTCGCTCGACGTGACCCCCGGTCATGGCCTGGACTTCGATGCTATCGGTGTCGTGCTGCTGGGGGTCGTGCTCGTCTACGCGGTGTCCGGGCTGTGCGGTGTGCTCCAGGCCCGGCTGGCGAACCTGGCCCTG
>NZ_CDWRCM010000033.1:8817-9407 GCF_977927585.1 Frankia sp. CcWB2
CAGAGAGTGATCAGTGATCTGCGCCGCGACGTCCAGGCGAAGATCTCGCGGTTGCCCATCCGTTACTTCGACGGTCAGCCGCGAGGCGAGGTGCTCAGCCGGGTCACCAACGACATCGACAACTTCGGGCAGAGCCTGCAGCAGAGCATGTCGCAGATCGTCGTGTCGACGCTGACGATCGTGGGCGTGCTGTCGATGATGCTCGGGATCTCCTGGATCCTCGCCCTGATCGCGCTGGTCACGGTGCCAGTGTCGATCATGGTGGCGACCCGGGTCGGCAAGCTGGCTCAGCCCCAGTTCGTCGCTCAGTGGCGGATCACCGGTGGTCTCAACGCCCATATCGAGGAGATGTACACCGGGCACACGCTCGTGCGGGCGTTCGGCCGGCAGGAGGAATCCGCGGAGATCTTTCGTGAGCAGAACGAGCGGCTCTACGCCGCCAGTTGGCGCGCGCAGTTCATCTCCGGTCTCATGCAGCCCTCGATGTTGTTCATCGGAAACCTGAACTACGTGCTGGTAGCGGTGATCGGCGGCCTGCGGGTCGCGTCCGGCTCGCTGTCGATCGGTGACGTCCAGGCGTTCATCCAATA
>NZ_CDWRCM010000033.1:9509-10536 GCF_977927585.1 Frankia sp. CcWB2
CTCTCGGCAGTTCAGCCAGCCGTTGTCCCAGGTTGCCAGCATGGCGAACCTGGTGCAGTCCGGGGTGGCCTCCGCGGAGCGGGTGTTCGACCTGCTCGACACCGTCGAGCAGGAACCCGACCGGGCGGTTCCGGCGCATCCGGAGCGGCTTCGTGGCCGGGTGGCCTTCGAACACGTCTCCTTCCGCTACGAACCGAACAAGCCGTTGATCGAGGACCTGTCACTCGTCGCGGAACCTGGTCACACCGTCGCGGTCGTCGGGCCGACCGGTGCCGGCAAGACCACTCTGATCAACCTGCTGATGCGCTTCTACGAGGTCACCGGCGGACGGATCACCTTGGACGGGGTCGATGTCGCGGCGATGTCCCGGGATGAACTGCGGGCCAGCATCGGCATGGTCCTGCAGGACACCTGGCTGTTCGGCGGAACGATCGCGGAGAACATCGCCTACGGTGCGGAGGGCGCCACCCAGGAGCAGATCGTGGCGGCGGCCCGCGCCGCGCACGTCGACCGGTTCATCCGCACCCTTCCCGCGGGTTACGACACCGTGCTCGACGACGAGGGGGTCGGCGTGAGCGGCGGGGAGAAGCAGCTGATCACCATCGCCCGTGCCTTCCTCGTGGAACCTCTGATCCTGGTTCTCGACGAGGCGACGAGCTCGGTGGACACCCGTACCGAGGTCCTCATCCAACGGGCGATGTCGACCCTGCGGGCGGGCCGGACCGCGTTCGTCATCGCGCATCGACTGTCGACCATCCGGGACGCGGACACCATTCTTGTGATGGAGAACGGAGCCATCGTCGAACAGGGCACCCACACCGAACTCCTGGCCGCTGGCGGCCCGTACTCCCGGCTGTACCAGTCCCAGTTCGCCCAGGCCGTCGTCGAGATCTGACCGTCGAGATCTGCCGTCGAGGTCTGACGCGAGCGGTTGCGCTACCAGCCTGTGCGTGTGACAGCGGGGATGAGCGCGAGCCGGACGGCTCGTTAGGTGAACTCTGACAAGAAAGCGGATCGGGATCGCTCC
>NZ_CDWRCM010000033.1:11112-14259 GCF_977927585.1 Frankia sp. CcWB2
GACCCTGAGCGGTTAGCATGCCGTGCCTTCCCGGGATGCAACAGTGCCGATGGTCGGTGAACGGTGCCGATGGCCGGTGCGGGCTCTTTCGGCGATGATGTCGGTGGAGGTGGGGGATGGCGAAGGATGAACCGGCGGACCCGCGGCTGCCACGAGGGCCCTCCTGGGCTGCGCAGGTCGGCCCGGGGCGGGCTGAGGACATCGCCGAGAGACTGGCCGCGGAGGAGTCCACCGAGACGACCCTCGAAGCATCCGGCCGGTGGCCGTCGGCCCAGCCGCCTCCCGGGCTCTACCCGCCGCCGCAGTCCGCGGGGCCAGCCTGGGGCACGGGCGAGCTTCCGATCGCGACGCCCGTGTACGGCGGCCCACCGCTCCAACCGCTCCCGCCGCCCCAGCCCGACCGGGATCAGTGGTTTTCCGGGCCTCGGCGGGGTTGGCTGCGTCGCCTGTTCCGAAGGTGACGGATCCGAGATGACCGGGTTCGTTCCCATGGCACGTGCTCAGGCGCCCGGTCCACCCGGTCCACCCGGTTCTCTCCGGTCGAGGAGGACGGCGCCGCGCCGGACGTACGCCGTCTGGGAGCTGACCCTGGCGTGCAATCTCGCCTGCGGGCACTGCGGCTCGCGCGTCGGTGACCGGCGGCCCGCGGAGCTGACGACCGAGCAGGCGCTCGACGTCGTGGCGCAGCTCGCGGCGGTCGGCGTGGACGAAGTCACGCTCATCGGCGGTGAGGCGTTCCTGCGCCGCGACTGGTTGACGATCGCGGCCGAGATCACCCGCCGGGGCATGGGATGCACGGTCACGACGGGTGGATACCGGATGAGCGCGGCCATGGCGCGCGGACTGCGCACGGCGGGTGTCGAACAGTGCTCGGTGTCGGTGGACGGGATGGCCGCCACCCACGATCGCTTACGCGGCCGGAAGGGCTCGTGGCAGTCGTGTTTCACGACGATGGAACGGCTGCGCGCCGCCGGCGTCGAAGCTACCTGCAATACCCAGATCAATCGTCTGACCGCATCCGAACTGCCCGAGCTGTACCGGCGGCTGCGGGCCGCGGGCGTCGTCGCCTGGCAGTGGCAGCTGACCGTTCCGATGGGCAACGCGGCCGACCACGCCGAGCTCCTGCTCCAGCCGGTCGAGCTGCTCGAGGTGTTCCCGATGCTTGCCCGGATCGCGCGTCGCGCCCGCCGGGACGGCATCCGCGTCCATGCCGGCAACAACGTTGGCTACTACGGCCCTTACGAAAGGCTGCTGCGCTCTCCCGAGGGGTCGGCCTTCTGGGCGGGATGCCAGGCCGGGTTGTCCACGCTCGGCATCGAGGCGGACGGCACGATCAAGGGTTGCCCCTCGTTGCCGACCCGGGACTACGCCGGGGGCAACATCCGCGACCGCAGCCTCACCGATCTGCTGCGTGACGCTCCCGAGCTGGCGGTCAACATGGCGGCGGGGACGCCGGCCGCGGTCGAGAACCTGTGGGGCTTCTGCCGCGGCTGTGCGTACGCGGACGTCTGCCGCGGCGGCTGCACCTGGACCGCCCACACTTTCTTCGGCCGCGCCGGCAACAATCCCTACTGCCATCACCGGGCGCTGACACATCAGCGCGCCGGGGTGCGGGAACGGCTGGTCCAGGTCGCCCCGGCGCCGGGGGAGCCATTTGACCATGGACTGTTCTCCGTCGTCCAGGAAGACCTGGACGCGCCCTGGTCCCTGACCGACCGGCCCCGCCTTACGGCCGAGGAGATCCACTGGCCCCGTGACTGGATCGACTGACGGTTCCTTGCCGTCTCGGGAGGTGCCCAACCGGGGAGGTGCGCCAGGTCTGGGATCCGCCCCGGTCGAGGCTGGCCGAGGTCCGGGCCGGCTCGGGTCCGGGCCGGCTCGGGTCCGGGCCGGCTCGGGTCCGGGGGCGCCGGGTCAGGACCTGCGCCAAGTGGGGATGTGGACGGTGCTGGCGGCGGTGAAGGGCGCACTATCCCAGCCACCGTACCGGTCGACCAGTGCCAGGCCGGCGAGCCGAGCCATGAGATCGAGCTCGGCGGGCCAGGCGTGGCGCAACTCCACCGGAGATAGGTGTCGATGCCGTGGTCGGTGATGGCGATGTGGCGGCTATGGATCCGCTGGGTGGAGCGGTCGAGTATCGCGGTGTTCAACCGGGTCTCGTCGTCGGCGGTCGTGGTGACCCGGAGGTCCTGCCCGCGGTCGAACAGGGAGAGTTCCGGTACGAACGCCTCCAGGATGAACACCCCGCCGGGCCGCAGGCGGGCGGCGGCCGAGGCGAAACACCGTTCCTGGTCAGCCTGGGTCAGCAGGGCGAAGAACGTGCTGAACACGACGTAGACGAGGCTGAACGAACCTCCTGGAACGTCGATGTCGGCGAAATCCCCGATCGTCACCGGCAGTTCCGCGCCGCCGGGTTTCGCCCGCAGCCGCCCAACCATGCGCTCGGAGGCGTCGATCCCGGCTACCGGAATTCCACGCGCCGCCAGCGGCAGGGCGATTCGCCCGGTCCCGATTCCGAGTTCCAGTACCGGCCCGTCGCCGGCCCGTTCCGCGGGGAAGTCGACGACCGCGCCGATCTCTTCGACTTGGGAACCCACGAGATGCCACCGGTCGTAGACATCTGCGATCCGGCCGCCGTACTCGGCCGGATCCTCTTTTCCGGGTTTCGTCACCATGCCGACATCGTGACAGTTACCCGGCCAGCCGGCATTCGAATTTTCGCCGTTCTCCGACCGGAAGAAATCAGTTGACACGTGATGTGGACCGCGGCTTTCATGGAAGAATTATTCCACGCCTCGATGCGTCACGGCTGGCTCAGGTGGGACTCTTATCTAAACACCGGCTCCCTGGTGCGGCGTGAGGATCTGCGCGGACACCGTCGTCGCGACCAGGAAGATCACGAAGAGTAGTGCCCAGAGCGGATAACCGGCGCTCGCCGGAGCATCGCGGTGGCGACGAAGAGGGCCAGTTTCACCGCGAGTCGCGACGGTTGGCCGAGCCTGCGTGCTGCCCGCGGCGCCAGCCACCTACCCCAGATTCCGGCTGTCAGAAGTGGGAGGAGCCCGGCAAGGGTGATCTTGGCTGCTGTCGGCAGCGGATCCGGCTGGGCCTGGGGCCTGGGATCCGTGGGCGCGTGGTCCGGGTCGA
>NZ_CDWRCM010000033.1:14419-16914 GCF_977927585.1 Frankia sp. CcWB2
AACGCTGTTAGTCGATTCTAGCTAGCAACGTTAGTCAACCGCTTGTCAAGAAGCCGGTGCGCGTCGCGTCTGGGTGACCGGCTGCGGGGGCAGTCGACGCCGCCCTGTTCGGCGGCGTCGCGCCGGATGAGACATTGGGTCCGGATGAGACAGTGGGTGTTGTCCGATGAATCGGCGGCGCTGATCTGGACCGACCGGAGCCGCTCGCTGAGCGAGCCGTGCCGTGCCGCGGCCCGGATCGGTCCAGCCTGGCCCGGGTCGGCCCAGGTGATTAGTTGATCAGTTTGATGAGCTGGCGCCCGTCGAGCCAGTTGCTGGTGACATCGGTGAACGTGTTGTTCTTCCACGCCAGCAGCCGCACCGCCGTGTTGCAGACCGCCGGGAAGATGTCGATCTGCTTGCCGTCACAGGTGAACGGATGGGCCATGACGTTCGGGTGGTCGTGGGAGGCACGAAGCGCCGTGAGCAGGGCGGCCGAGGTCGGCTGGGCGGTACCGGCCAGCAGCGACCGGATGTTGAGGACGGCGGAGAAGGATCCCTGCGACGACGAGGAACGATCGGGCTCCGGGATCGCCTTACGGAACGCCGCCGTGTCGGCGTCACCATCGCTCGTCCCGACCGGCAGGTAGCTGGAAGCGAAGTAGAGGTTGTCGGTCCGGCCGCTGGCCGCGCGCGGCACCGCGGGGGTGGTGCAGGGACCGATGAAGTAGATGTCGCTGCGGATGTTCAGCGCCGCCGCGGCCTGGACGATCCGGGTGCACGTCGCTGCCTGGAACACCACGATGATCGCGTCTGGCTTGCCCGCCGCGACCTGGGTCAGGGCTGGCGCGAAGTCCGCCGCGTCGGATTTCTCTGGCACCAGTTTGATATCGGACACACCTTTATGGCGCAGGATGTTCTGTGATCCCTGGATAGCGGCGGACAGCAGGCCGGGCAGGTCGAGGTACAGCGCGTGCACGCTGCGCACATGCCGGATGTTCGTCAGATAGTCGGTGAGGCCGAGCAGCTCGCTGAGCGAACCGCCGGAAAACGCGAAGGCGTTGTGTGAGCCGAGTTCTCCGCTCAGCTGAGGAGAGCCGGTGACGTACGGGATGTGGGCGGTCTCGTATATCGGCATCGCCGCCTCCGCGCCGAAATCGATCCCGCCGACCACCGCGAGTGGTTTCGTGGCGACAAGCCGGTTGGCGCAGTTCTGGGAAGACTCCGGCGAGCCGTCGGTTGCGCAACTGATCAGCCGGAGCGGCCGACCGTCGAGCCCGCCCAGAGAGGTGTTGGCGTAGTCCACGGCGGCCTGAGCGGCCTTCCGGGTCTCCGGGTATGACCCGACAGTGCTGTTCTCAACCGTTACGAAGCCGACAGTGACCGGAGGCCCGGTCAGGCGGCTCGCCGCCGCGCTGCCACCGGCAGCTGCGCCGGACGAGCCACCGCGCTGACTCGTGCACCCGACGACGACAACGGACAAGGCTACGGAGAACGCGAGGAGGATGCGGGAGGCTTGTCTCACGGCTCGTGAAGCTACACTTCTGTCGTCCAGTTCTGGGGGCTTGACCGTCGACCGGCCGGACGGGGACTGTTGTGTGACCATGCGTCCGGTTTTCATCGCAGTTCGGATCTCTCTATCTGTAATAGATGCGTCTACGGGGGCCCGGTGACAACGTATATAGCAGCATTGCTGCTCGGCCTTGGCCCGGGGGCCGTGTACGCGGCGCTCGGGCTGGGGCTCGTGCTCACCTACCGCGCGTCCGGCGTGGTCAACATCGCCCATGGGGCGTTCGCTATGTACGTCACCTATCAGTACGCAGAACTACGGGAGGTCGGGGACCTCGTACTGCCCGTCGTCGGGATGTCGCCAAGAATTCATCTCACCGACACGCCCACCTTCGGGCTAGCCCTGTCAGTATCCCTCGCAATGGCGGCAATCCTAGCGATGGTATCCTATCTGGTTATTTTTCGGCCCTTGCGGCGTGCCCAGCCGCTGATGACGGTCGTGGCTGCGGTCGGCCTCACGATCGCGCTGCAGGCCGTCGCCGTGCTCCAGTTCGGATCTGACAACAGGTTCCTTAGCCCGGTGCTGCCGCAGTCACCGCTGTCCCTGCTGGGCGTGACCGTGGCGAGCGACCGGCTGCTGCTCGCCGCGTCGGTCATCGTGGTCGCCGCCGGTCTGTGGGCGATGTCGCGCTGGACGTTGTTCGGCCTGGCTACCCGCGCCGTCGCCGAGGATGAGCAGACCACCGCGCTTCTCGGTCGGCGGCCCGGGTGGATCGCCGCCGTCAACTGGGTCATTGCGGCCGTGCTCGCCGCTCTCGCCGGGATCCTCGTGGCGCCGATCAGTGCGCTGAATCCGACGAGCTACTCGCTGTTCGTCGTTCCCGCGCTCGCCGCCGCTCTGCTCGGTGGCCTGTCCTCGTTCGGTCTGACCGTCGTCGGAGCTCTCGGCCTCGGCATGACCCAGGCTGTCCTGATCCCGCTGCAACAGGACGTCTCCTGGTTGAACC
>NZ_CDWRCM010000033.1:17162-20142 GCF_977927585.1 Frankia sp. CcWB2
AGCCGGGACTGCGCGCGCTGCTTCCGATGCTTCTGGTCATCGCGGTGGCGAGCCGGCGCGGGGACCTGATTCCCGGTCGCGCCGCGGGCGTCGCCGTGTCGGCTCCGATGCCGGTGGTCGAACCGCCGGAGTCTCCCCTGCGCCACCTCGCAATCGGTGTGCCGTTCGGGGTGGTCGCGATCCTCGTGCTGACCGGCCCCTACCGGCTCGGCCTCGAACGCAGCCTCGCTGGCGCCGTGGTGTGTCTGTCGTTCGTCGTGTTGACCGGGTACGTCGGACAGCTCTCGTTGGCGCAGATGACCCTCGCCGGTGTCGCCGGCTTCCTGTTGGCCAGACTCCAGGGTGAGCTGGGCGTGCCGTTCCCGATCGCACCCCTGCTCGCCACGAGTGCCGCCGCTGTGGCGGGCCTGCTGCTGGGGGTGCTGTCACGGCGGCTGCGTGGAATCGACCTGGCGTTGATCACTCTGATCGCCGGCGTCGCGATCCAGGAGGTGGTGTTCGGAAACCCGCTGGTCACCGGCGGGTTGGCCGGGTCGGTAGTACCGAATCCGAAGATCTTCGGCCTCGATCTCGGGCTCGCCGGTGCCGGGTTCCCTCGGCCGGAGTACGGGCTGCTGGCGTTGGCCGTGCTCGCCGCGTGCTGCTACGGGGTCGCCCGGCTGCGCACCGCGGACCTGGGCCGGCGCATGCTGGCCGTGCGCGCGAACGAACGGGCCGCTGCCGCAGCCGGGATCGACGTCCGTCGTACGAAGGTGCTCGCCTTCACTCTCTCCGCCGCGATCGCCGGTCTCGGCGGTTGCCTCATCGGCTACGGTCAGGGACGTCTGTCCTTCGACTCGTTCGGCGTCACGGCCTCGCTGTTCTTCCTGGCGATCGCGGCCGCCGGTGGGGTGACGAGCGTCGGCGGAGCGTTGCTGGGCGGTCTGCTGGTGCCGGGCGGAATCGTGTTCATCGTGCTGGACCAGGTTGCCGGGCTCGGCAAGTACCAGTCCGTGCTGTGCGGGATCGCCGTCGTGGTGCTGGCGGTGCTACGTCCGGCCGGGCTCGCGTACCGACCGCATCGGACGGCTCGCGCCGATCATCAGGGCCGCGTGGATCGGTCGGGTGGCACGCATCGGACCGGTTCTGGGCAGCGAACGCGTCGAGGAGATCACGTGCGACACCCGCAGCCGCCGGACCAGGGCCGGCCGAGCCTGACCCCGCATCCGGTCAACCCGGGCGGAGCCCCGTGACGGCGTTGCTGGCGGTCGACATGCTCGCCGCCGACCAGGGCCGTACGCGCATCCTCGAGGATGTCTCCTTCACCCTGTCGGCCGGCACCATCACCGGGCTCATCGGACCCAACGGAGCCGGAAAGACGACGTTGATCGACGCCCTCACCGGGTTTGCGTCGATCAGCGCGGGCACCGTCACGCTGGACGGTGCCGTGCTCGTCGGACTGCCGGCGCATGAGCGGCTGCGGTTGGGGCTCGCCCGCACCTTCCAGGCGCTGGAACTCTTCGACAGCCTGGAGGTCGGGGAGAACCTGGCCGTCGTCACGCCCCGGGCACCCGGACCCGCGGACGGGCCAGATCCGGCCCGGTCGCTCGGGCTTGCCACGATCGCCGACCGCCTGCCGTCGACGCTCTCCCACGACGAGTGGTCCTCGGTGGCTCTCGGCCGCGCCCTCGTCGCCGGGCCGAAGGTCCTGCTGCTGGACGAACCGGCCGCGGGTCTCGACCCGGCCGCCCGCCGGACGCTCGCCGACCGGCTGCGCCGCATCGCCGCCGACGGCATCGCCGTGCTGCTCGTCGACCACGATGTGAAGCTCGTCTTCGACGTATGCGACCACGTCCTCGTCCTGGACGGGGGCCGCGTCGTCGCGCGCGGTCGACCTGCCGAGGTGCGCGCCGATCCGGCGGTCCGCGCCGCCTATCTGGGCGGTGGTGAGCCGGACGGCGGCGACCGCGCCGGGCCTGCCCCGGCCTCTGCCTCCGGGTCCATGCCTGGCTCCACCCCGGCGCCGGCCCCCGGTCGAGGCGGGGGCGATCTGCTCGTGCTCGACCGGGTCACAAGCGGATACGACGGAGTTCCGGTGCTCCGGGACGTGTCGCTCACCGTCGGTGCCGGGGAGATCGTGGCGCTGCTCGGAGCGAACGGCGCGGGCAAGACGACGCTGATCCGCACGGCGGCGGGGCTGCTGACGCCGTCGAGGGGGCGGGTCAAGGTCCTCGATGACCGGTCGCGCCGGGCCGCGCCGAGCACACTCGCCCGCCGGGGGATGGCGGTCGTACCGCAGGGACGAGGGTCACTCGGGCGGTTGACCGTCCGCGAGAACCTGCGCCTGGCGGCCGGCCGGCGCTCATCCGGCGAGATCGGGCCGGTGTTGGACTGGTTCCCGGTGCTGCGCGGCCTGCTCGACCGGTCGGCCGGAGAACTGTCCGGGGGTGAGCGGCAACGGCTCGCGTTGGCTGTCGCTCTGGTGCGCAGACCGCGTCTGCTGCTGGTGGACGAGCTGTCGTTCGGCCTGGCACCCGGGGTCGCGCCGCAGCTGCTCGCCCTGCTGCGCACGATCGCCCTCGAGACGTCGACCGGCGTGCTGCTGGTCGAGCAGTTCGTCTCGCTCGCGTTGCAGGTGGCCGACCGTGGCTACGTTCTCGACCGGGGCCGGATCGCGCTGTCGGCGAGCGCGGCGGATCTCGTCGCGCGTCCCGAGCTCATCGAGACGGCCTACCTGGGCGGGAGTTCCGGGCCGGCGGCGGCCCCGGACCGCTGAGCTGGTCCGGCGTTCCCCGCCACGCGGAGAAACCGGGGTCCGGCGGAACAGGGCTCTCACGTCGCCCGATGGTGTGGGGCATGCGTCGGATGAACCGGAAGGGGTGGCGAGCGGGCCGGCGGTGTCTTACTGTCGACAAGCGTCGAAGTTGATCGCGGGAGCTCCGCCAAGGGGCTGAGAGGGCGGCTGGGGCCGCCGACCGCAGGAACCTGTCCGGGTAATGCC
>NZ_CDWRCM010000033.1:20631-23796 GCF_977927585.1 Frankia sp. CcWB2
GGTGTCGCGCACCGACCGTTCGTCCTCCTCTGTCTCGTCCTCCTCTTCGTCTATCTCGTCCTCCTCCTCGTCCATCTCGGCCGCGGCGATGACGGCGGTCTCGACGGGTCCGCTGACGGGCAGCCGCAAGACCTGGCTGGTCGGTGCGGATCCCGATCTGCGGGTGCCGATGCGGGAGATCGTGCTGACCACGGGTGACACCGTCGTGGTGTACGACACCTCCGGTCCATATACCGATCCGGGGGTGACCATCGACGTGCGCCGGGGTCTGCCGGCGACGCGGGACAGCTGGATCGCCCAGCGTGGCGACACCGCGCCGGATGAGCAGCGGACCGTTCCCGGGACCGGGGCGCCCGGTTCTGGGACGCCCGGTCTTGGCGGGACGGATCTCAGCGGGCAGGTGCGAGTGCCCCGTCGGGCGGTGCCGGGACGGCCTTCCGTAACCCAGCTGGGCTACGCCCGCCGCGGTCAGATCACTCGGGAGATGGAGTTCGTCGCCCTGCGGGAGGGTCTTCCCGTCGAGACGGTGCGGGCGGAGATCGCCGCGGGGCGGGCCGTGCTGCCGGCGAACGTGAACCATCCCGAGTCCGAGCCGATGGCGATCGGCCGTGCGTTTCTCGTGAAGATCAATGCGAACCTCGGCAACTCGGCCGTTACCTCCTCAATCGAGGAAGAGGTCGAGAAGATGGTGTGGGCGACCCGCTGGGGCGCGGACACCGTGATGGACCTCTCGACCGGGTCGGACATCGCCCTGACCCGTGAGTGGATCATCCGCAACGCGCCGGTGCCGGTCGGGACCGTGCCGATCTACCAGGCGTTGGAGAAGGTCGGTGGCCGGCCGGAGAAGCTGTCCTGGGAGGTCTACCGGGACACCGTGATCGAGCAGCGCGAGCAGGGTGTGGACTACATGACGGTCCACGCGGGGGTGTTGCTGCGCTACGTGCCGCTGACCGCGCGGCGCAGGACCGGGATCGTCTCGCGCGGCGGCTCGATTCTGGCCTCCTGGTGCCTGGCCCATCACGAGGAGAACTTCCTCTACACCCACTTCGCCGAGCTGTGCGAGATCTTCGCCGCGTACGACGTCACGTTCTCCCTGGGCGACGGCCTGCGGCCCGGGTCCATCGCGGACGCGAACGATGAGGCACAGCTCGCCGAGCTCGCCACCCTGGGCGAGTTGACGCAGGTGGCGTGGGAGCACGACGTCCAGGTGATGATCGAGGGCCCCGGGCACGTGCCCATGAACAAGATCGAGGAGAACGTGCAGCTGCAGCGGGAGCTGTGCCACGACGCGCCGTTCTACACCCTCGGGCCGCTGACCACCGACATCGCCCCCGGCTACGATCACATCACCTCCGCGATCGGGGCGGCGATGATCGGATGGGCCGGTACCGCCATGCTCTGTTACGTCACCCCGAAGGAGCATCTCGGCTTGCCTGACCGGGACGACGTCAAGGCCGGCGTCATCGCCTACAAGATCGCCGCGCACGCCGCCGACCTCGCCAAGGGTCATCCCGGCGCGCAGGCCTGGGATGACGCCCTGTCGGACGCCCGGTTTGAATTCCGCTGGGCTGACCAGTTCCACCTCGCGCTCGACCCCGACACCGCACGCGCGTTCCACGACGAGACGCTGCCGGCCCCGGCCGCGAAGTCGGCGCACTTCTGTTCGATGTGCGGCCCGCACTTCTGCTCGATGAAGATTTCCCACCAGGTGCGGGCACACGCGGGCGGGGACGGGCTGGACCCGGCCGGGCATGGCGCGGGCCCGGCCGGCGACGAGGCGGTCACCGCCGGCCTGCGGGAGAAGGCCGCCGAGTTCAACGCCGCCGGCAATCGGATCTACCTTCCGGTGGCCAACTCCTGACCGCCGTGGCCAACTCCTGACCGACCGTCCCGACGGGCTCCTGCCGGTCAGCGGCGGGCCCCGTCGGGCGCAGGGGGCTCAGCGGGCGCAGTGGTCCAGTGGTCCAGTGGTCCAGTGGTCCAGTGGTCCAGTGGTCCATAAAAGATATCTAAAAAAGATAGCTAAGACGATTACTTTGGCGGGGGAGTAACCTCTCAAGAGGAAGTGGAGTGGTTATTTGGGCGATCGGCTCGAGGGGAGGTCTCCGATGAACCCGGACGTGCTGATCGGGTTGGGCGATCATCCGGTGCTGGACTTCGTCAACAGCCTCGCCTTCTCGGCGGACGGCCCGATCGAGTTGATCGCCGATGGGCGGAGCTACCTGCGCTGGCTCCAGCTCGCGGGGCTTGTCGGCACGGCCGAACGAGAGGCGCTGCCTGCTCGGTTCGGGCCCGAGGAGCTCGACCGCATCGCCGTCGCCGCGGTCGAGCTCCGGGAGTGGCTGCGGCCGCTTATCGGCGCCTGGGCGGGCGGCAGCTCCACCGTGCCGGACGAACCCACGCTGTCGCGACTGAATGGGCTGTTGGCCACCGACCATCGGTACGCGCGGCTTACCCGCGTCGGCGGTACCCCCGCGATCGTCGAAAGCGGGACGTGGGCATCCGCCGAGGTTCTCCTCGCCTTGCCGGCGCGGGCCGCCGCGGACCTGTTCGCGCATGGCAACCGGTCGCTCGTCCGCAACTGCGACGGCCCGACCTGCACGCTGTGGTTCTATGACCGCACCAAGGCCCACCAGCGTCGCTGGTGCAGCATGGCCATCTGCGGCAACCGGGCCAAGGCGCGGGCGCACCGGGCCCGCCTCACCACTGGACGCGCTCCTGGCGCCTTAGCCGCGGAAGGTTCTGCGGTAGGCGTTCGGGGGACTGCGATGGCGTCGCGTAGGTGCTGACGTAGCGAAGCGGCGGGTGAAGGTTCGGCGACTCATCCCGGCGTGGGCGGCCAGGTCCTCCAGCCGGAGGGCATGGTCTAGCCGCTCAATTGACCGGCAGGCAGCGGCGCAGTAGAAAGAATCAAGGATGTCGAACGCATCGGTGGCGTTGGCCCTTGGGCGTCGGCCTCGCACTGAGCCGCGGGCGTAGTCTCCACCAGACCCGGGGCACCTCACGCCTGTTACGTGTTTGGCGAGGTTGTCAATCATGGCGATGTAGATCATCGCTTCGGAGCTGGCGGGTAGGACGGCGCGTAGCATCGACGTGTTCGAGGACGTCCGGCGGGGGACCGCAGGGAGCATCGACGATATCCTCATCTGGCTGCAGACTCCACCC
>NZ_CDWRCM010000033.1:24139-27507 GCF_977927585.1 Frankia sp. CcWB2
TTACAGAGAGTGAGAAGCGGGAGGGTGTCGCCTGAGTCGCTTGGCGGCCCCCGTCGCCAATTGTGGTACGAATTGCAGTACAAGAGACCTTGAAGCGGCAGAGCCCCGCGCCTTGGACGGGGGCGCGGGGCTCTGGCCTGTCTCAACCGTGCGTGCCCCTGGTGGAGCGGCTTTCGAACGAGACATTCCGGACAGAACTAGATCAATTGTACCGTAGATCACTCAAGGTGAATACGGATAAGCAAGGCGCTACCGCCCGGCCCGAGGCGCGTGCCTGCCGCTGCGGGTGTGGCGCGACCGTGACGCAGTCTCGCCACTTCGTGAGTCAGGCTCATCAAGTGGTCTGGCTGCGGACGCAGCGGTATCTCGGTACGCGGAGTCGTCGGGAGAGAGTGGTGCAACTTGCCCCTACTTGTCCCAATCCGCCACCGGGGAGATCATCCCGCCGTCGTCCGTGGTTGACGTCCCCACGCCCGGCTAGCCACCATGGCCCGAAGAACGGTTCGCAATATTTCTAGCAACGGAGGCCCCGTGCGTGCCCGGTTCCTCGGCAAGGACCCTGACTCCCAGATAGACAACTCGCCCACCCTGTTCGCCACCGACCGTACGGACCGGGTGACCTACATCGCCCAGGGGTGGAAGGTGACCGACCCGCAGGCGCTTGCGGACATCGGCGCCGTCCCCGACCACGAGACCTTGATCGAGATCCCGGAAGACGTCCTGAAGTTCTACGTCCGCCGCTACCTGGAGCAGGAGGGGGAGCACTGAGCCAGCTCATCCCACCCGGCCCCGAGTTCCGGCAGTTCTTCCACTCCTTCGAGCACACCGCCTTCCGCTTGGAGGACCGCGACAGCTACGACGCGCCATACGAAAACGAGTCGTTGCGGAAGTTCCTCGCGGACGAGCCAGATGACCTTCCGTGGATGCAGAGCTGGTTGGACATGCTCCGGGAGGCGACGTCCGCGGGCCGCCGGTTCGCCCGCGTGCGGGTAGTGAGCCTGCCGCTGACCGACTACAGCCGCTTCGGGGTGTGGTGTGCGCAGTTCACAGGTGGTGCCGGCGAGGACATCCGCTACCTGACGCGCGACCTGGCCGAGGCCGGCGGCCTGCCAAACCACGACTACTGGCTGTTCGACTCGTCCAAGCTGGTTCGGATGCACTTCGACGATGACGCCCGCTTCCTGGGTGGTGAAGTAGTCGAAGACCCGGCCGAGATCGTGCAGCACAACTACTGGCGTGATGCCGCCTGGCACCACGCTGTAAGACGGGACGACTTTGCCACCGAACAGCACCTCCGGCGCGTCTAACGTCCACGAGGCGCGTGGCGCGCTCGGCAAACGACTCCGCGAGCTTCGTACGTCGGCCGACCTGAGCGGCCGGCAGCTCGCGGAGTCGTTGTCGTGGCCGGCTTCCAAGGTCTCCAAGCTCGAAAACGGCCGCCAGGCGCCCACTGACGACGACATCAGGGGTTGGACGCGGGCAACCGGCAGTCAGGCGGAAGCCGAAAGCCTGCTCGCGGCCCTACACACGCTCGAAGTCCAGCACGCGGAGTGGCAGCGCATCCTGCGGACTGGCCTGAAGCCGCGGCAGCAGGAGCTGATCGGGTGGGACGAGCGGACCCGGCTCTTCCGGGCGTTCGAAGCCACCGTGATCCCCGGTCTGCTCCAGACCGCCGAGTATGCGCGGGCACGGTTCGCCGAGGGCATCCGCCGGCTGAAGCTGCCGAACGACATCAACGAAGCCGTGGCCGCACGGGTCCGGCGACAAGAGATCTTGTACCGCTCCGACAAGCGGTTCCACTTCGTGCTGACCGAGGCGGCACTCAGGTTTCGGCTGTGCCCATCAGACGTCATGCTCGGCCAGCTCGACCGTCTGATCTCCTTCTCCCAGCTGCCCAACGTCCGGCTGGGGATCATCGGATTCGAGACGCAGTACGCCACGTCGCCGTGGCACGGCTTCTGGATATACGACACCGAGCGGGTACTGGTCGAGACCTTCAGTGCGGCCCTTGACCTGCGGCAACCGCAGGAGATCGAGCTATACGCGAGCGCCTTTGACCAACTCGCCGCCGTCGCCAGCTACGGCCGACCGGCCCGCGTGATCATCACCCGCGTACTCGATGACCTGGCCGCCGAAGTGGCCGAGGATGGCGCGGATTTTCGCGGGCAAGACGAGGAGGCTTGAGTTTCGAGAGATTCTGAGAAACATTCTTTCCAGGATCGTTCATGCCCCTTAGGAGTCGAAATGAAATAACTTGCGCGTTTCGAACCCTCCACAGGCCTGTGACCTGCGATGATGCTCTCGATCACGTATTTGTTACTTCATGACGTCCCCTTACCCTCCGAGTCAGGCCAATCACGGCCACACCTGACCAGGCCCCGGAGGGCAATGGTGACCACTCTCGTCCCCCTGCTTGCGAGCAGGCAGATCGAGCAACTTCCCACGCGGGCGCGCGAAGTGGTGGAGTACCGTAAAAGCGGGCTATCCCTCAACCACATCCAGGGCTGCCCGCTCGACTGCGCCTACTGCATCCGCCACACCTACGGGCTGTGGCCAGCGCCAGCCCCGCGCCGTGATGAGCGACGCCGAGGCCGTGACCCAGCTCGTGGCCCACCCGTACTTCCGGGCGGACACCACCCCTATCCAGTTGTTCAACCGGGCCACCGAGCCGTTCCTCCCGGCGGTGAAGCCCCACACCTTCGCTGTGCTGGAAGACCTCGACGCTCGGGGCCTCGCTGGAAATCATCGACGTCACGGACCGGGCTGTGGTGGTCGGCGGGCTCCCCCATGAGCAGCCCCGCTACTTCCTCCAACATGCCCTGCGCTTCCAAATCCACGATCTACGTCATCCTCACTACGCCGGACGGCACGGGCGTGCCGACATCGGCTGGGGCCAGGAGGAGGCATCGTGACGGATTGGACCAGCCGGGGCTACGTCGTCGTGGACGTGGAGGGCAACGGCGGGCGGCCGCCCGACCTCGTGGAGCTGGCCGCCGTCCCCGTCACCGGCGGCGCGATCGGGAAGCCGCTCAGCTGGCTGGTGCGTCCGGCCACTCCTATCACCGGTATCGCCCAGCGCATCCACGGCATCTCAAACCCAATGGTGGAAGAAGCTCCCATGTTCGGTGATATCACCGAAGAGGTACGCACCGCGCTGGAAAACACGGCAATCGTCGCCCACAACGCCCCCGTTGACCTCGGGGTCTTGCGCCGCAAGCTCCCGGATTAGGCGCCGGGCGAAGTCTTCGACACCCTGAGGCTGGCCCGCCGGCTGCGGCCCGACCGGGTGAGCTACCGCCTGGGCGCACTCGTCGAAGCCTTCGGGTTGGCCGAAGGCATCCCACCGGAACACAGGCCCCACCGCGCCG
>NZ_CDWRCM010000033.1:27664-29339 GCF_977927585.1 Frankia sp. CcWB2
GGAGGGTTCGAAACGCGCAAGTTATTTCATTTCGACTCCTATGACGCCCTGGTCACCGCCCGCCTTTTCGTACTTCTCGCGACACACCCAGGCGGCAGCCCGCTGTCCCTAGACGAACTCCGGGGCCAACCACAAGGAGAAACCGATGACCCGGCTCCGGCCCTTGTCTGACCATCGGCGGGGGCTTTTCATTTCCGTCGACGGGCCGAGCGGCGCGGGAAAATCCACCCTGGTGCGGCACGTGGCCCAGCTCCTGGTGGCCGAGGGCGAAGACATCCACCTCACGCTTGAACCCTCCACCGGCCCCATGGGGACGCTGGCCCGCCAGCTGACCGAAACCGTCACCGGCCACGCCCTGGCCTGCCTGTACGCCGCCGACCGCTACCACCACCTCGAAACCGAGATCCGCCCCCAGTTGGAGGCCGGCAAGACGGTCATCTCCGACCGCTACATCCCCTCCGGCCTCGTCATGCAGCGATTCGACGGGGTGGAGCCGGCCTTCCTGTGGGGGCTCAACGCCGAAGCCGACCGGCCCGACCTGTGCGTCATCCTCGAAGCCGACCCCGACATCATCGCCCAGCGCCTCGCCGACCGGGGCGCCCACAACCGCTTCCAGCTCACCCCCGGCTCCAGCCACGCCGAAGCCCACTTCTACCGCCAGGCCACCGACCGGCTGATCCAAGCCGGCTTCGACGTGTTGCGCGCCCAGTGCGGCCAGCGGCCGCCGGAGCGCGTGGCCGCCGAGATCCGCGACCGCCTTATGGCCTTCTTCGCCGCGCCTGCCGCGGAACCCGCGAGCTAGAGCTAGATCGTCCCGACGCCCGCCCCCAAGACCAGGACCGGCGGTGCTGGATGGCGCCCGCAACCTGTGCGGGAGCCTGCATACCCGCCGCCGGTCCTGCTTCCTCGACCTCATTCGTATGGAAGGAGCACCGTGCCGCAGACCATCTATGGCTACATCTGCATCGAGCACGCCGACGAAGCCGAGATCGACCGTCTCGACGACCAGCTCACCGCCCACGCCCGCGCCGAGGGGCTGGCCCTGGCCGAAATCTTCGTCGACCGCTGTATGCCGCCGGGGCGCATCGTCCGGCCGGGCCTCACGGTCCTGCTCGAAGCCGTCAAGCGGTCGGAGGTCGCCGGGGTCCTGGTGGTTAGTCTCGATCACCTTTCCCCGTTGCCCGCCGTCCGGCAGGCCATCGAAGTGGAGATCGAAGGGCTTGGCGGGCGGGTGATCTACCTTTCGGAGCCCAGCGCGCCGGACGCCCCGCCGTCCCGCCCAGGTCTTACGGGCCTGACCACTCCTAGGCCGCGGTGAGCATGAGCGCCGCTTCCACCGTCTGCCAGACCGTGACCAATATGCCCGTCGCCTCCCGGGGGCTGGACATTCGCCAGTTTGCCGCCGAGCAGACGGCACCCGGCACGGCACGCCGCCACACCGCCGCCGTCTTGGAGTCTTGGGGGCTGTCGGCCGTCACCGACACCGCCGTGCTCGTCGTCTCCGAGCTAATAACCAATGCCGTCCAGGCCACGGCCGAGCATTACCGCGACGATGCACCAGACAGGCCGCCGACCATTGCCATGCGCCTGAGCGTAAACATTCACGTAGATTCGTGATCTTGCGGTGAGTGGTTGGTGTTGGAGCTGGGTGCGGCTGTTGTTCGCCGTTCTGGTG
>NZ_CDWRCM010000034.1:0-5929 GCF_977927585.1 Frankia sp. CcWB2
CCGCCACACCATCTCGGCGTCGATCCGACCCGGCCACCTTGATCGGAAACCAGGCCGGTCAACGCATCGAAACCCCATGTGCGGAAGACAGACCTAGACGGTCGAGGCCCCGCGTCCCGCTGCGGGTCCCTGAGCCGCGTTCCCGGGCCGTTTGCGAGACCGCGTGCTCTCAGACCCGGCCGCATCCCGGGCAGGGCCGGTTCTCCGCCGCCTCCGCGAGCGGGCGCAGGGTCCCACATCCCTTGTAAGAGCAGCACACGAAGTCGGCGGGAGCCACCGTGATGACCGGTATGCCGTCCACGATGACCGTCGCGGGTGCCTCCGGGATGGGCGCGGGGTGTCGGCGGCGCCAGCCCAGCCGCCGGCTCGACCCGTTTCTGCGCGGCGAGTCGGGCATGTCCTCGTGGGTCACCACGGCCCGTTTACCATTGGACGTCCACCCTTGTTGTTCCCACGGTGTCGAGTTCAGCACACCGGCGTGGCAGGCGCGGTTGCCGGCCCGGATGGTCCCCTTCGTCCGTGGCGTCGCCTGTCGGTTGTCCTGAGCAGATCCGCGCCGGTCGGCCTCGCTCGCGTCTGCACGCCGGTAGCCGTAGGTTCGAAGGGTGCTAGCCGCCGCCGCCGTGTCCCTCCACCCCGATTCTCCGCTCGACGGCCTGGCCATCGGGGAGCAGCCCGAACCCGCGCCGCTCGACGGGTGGGTCACCGTCACGGTGCGGGCCGCCTCGCTCAACCATCACGACCTGTTCAGCCTGCGTGGAGTGGGCCTGCCGGCGGATCGGCTCCCGATGATCCTCGGCTGTGACGCCGCCGGGGTGACCCCCGACGGGCAGGAGGTCATCGTCCACAGCGTGATCGGTGATCCGACAGCGGGCGGGGGGGACGAGACGCTGGACCCGAAGCGGACCCTGTTGTCCGAGCTGTACCCGGGGACCCTTGCCGAGCGGGTCGCCGTGCCGCGGCGCAACCTGATCCCGAAGCCCGCCGGGTTGTCGTGGGAGGAGGCCGCCTGCCTGCCGACCGCCTGGCTCACTGCCTACCGGATGGTCGTCTCCCGGGCGGGGCTGCCCGCCGGGGGCGGCGGCACCGTGCTCATCCAGGGAGCCGGTGGGGGGGTGGCCACCGCGGCGCTGTTGATCGCCAAGGCCGCCGGGCACACCGTCTTCGTGACCTCGCGGGACGAGACCAAGCGGAAGCGGGCGGCCGCCCTCGGCGCCGACGAGGTTCTCGAACCCGGTGCCCGGCTGCCGCGCCGGGTCGACGCGGTCATCGAGACCGTCGGCGCCGCCACCTGGGGTCACTCGGTGAAGGCATTGCGCCCCGGCGGGCGCATCGTGGTCTCGGGCGCCACCAGTGGTCCGAACCCGCCGGCGGACCTCACCCGGATCTTCTTCCTCCAGCTGTCGGTGATCGGTTCCACCATGGGGAGCCGGGACGAGCTGGTCGACCTCGTCGCGTTCGCGGAACGGACCGGGGTGCGGCCGCTGATCCACGAGGTGCGCCCGCTGGCCGATGCCCGGGCCGCCTTCGAGCAGCTGCTCGGCGGTGAGTTCTTCGGCAAGCTGATACTCCGCCCCCCCGCCTAGCCTCTTTGGTGCGATGCGGGGACTCCTGGCGCGGGGCTGGGCGGGCCAGCCAGGTGGCGAGCCGGACCGGCCGCCGCACGCCGGTGGCGCTGCCGGGCACGGCGGGGCGGGACCCGGTCCTCGGATCGGGCACGCCCCGCCAGCCGCGCGCTCAGTTCTCGAACGCCGCCTCGACCAGGGCCTGCTGCTCGCGCTCGTGCACCTTCGACGACCCCGAGGCCGGGGCCGCGGCGGCGCGCCGGGAGATGCGACGCAGCCGGATGCCGCCGGGCAGGAACTCGGTCAGGTTGAGGGCCATGTGCGGGTAGGCGCCCTGGTTCGCTGGCTCCTCCTGGAGCCAGACGATGTCCGTCACGTTCGGGTAACGCTCCAGGACCTGCGCGAGCTCCGGTCCGGGCGTCGGGTAGAGCTGTTCGACGCGCAGCAGGGCGAACCGCTCGGCGTCATCGTGCTTCCCCCGGGCGGCGGCGAGATCGTAGTAGACCTTGCCGCCCGTGAGCAGTACCCGGCGCACGGCCGACGGGTCCGTGACGGACCCGTCGTCAATCACCGGCTGCCAGCCGCTGCCGGTCAGCTCCGCCACGGTGGACGTCGCGGCCTTCAGCCGCAGCATCGACTTGGGGGTGAAGACCACCAGCGGGCGCCGGACCGGCGAGAGGGCCTGCCGGCGCAGCAGGTGGAAGTAGCTGGCGGGGGACGAGGGTGCGGAGACCGTCATGTTGTTGTCCGCGCACAGCGACAGGAATCGCTCGATGCGGGCGGAGGAGTGGTCGGGACCCTGACCCTCGTAGCCGTGCGGCAGCAGCAGGGTGACTGCCGACCGCTGGCCCCACTTGGCCTCACCGGCGGTGATGAACTCGTCAATGATCGACTGGGCACCGTTGGCGAAGTCGCCGAACTGCGCCTCCCAGAGCACCAGCATGTCCGGCCGGGCGACCGCGTAGCCGTACTCGAAGCCCATCGCCGCGAACTCGCTCAACAGCGAGTCGTAGACGTAGAAGGTGCCGACACCGTCGTTCACGATGGTGCCGTCGAGGCCGTAGCGCAGGGTCCGCAGCGGGGTGTGGTCCGCGGCGCTGTGCCGGTTGACCAGCACAGCGTGCCGCTGGCCGAAGGTGCCCCGCCGGCTGTCCTGACCGGTCAGCCGCACCGAGCGGCCGTCGAGTAGGAGCGTTCCGAAGGCCAAGGTCTCCGCCAGCGCCCAGTCGATCGAGCCGGTCTTCACCATCTGGGCCCGCCGCTCGACCTGGGGACGCAGCCGTGGATGGACGGTGAAGCCCTCCGGCAGGTTGACCTGGGTCTCGATGACCTTCTTCACGGCCTCGTCGGACACGGCGGTGCTCACCGCGGCCGCCGCGGCGGCCTCCTCCGGGGTGGTGATGATGCGTGGCTGCGGCGACGAGCCCGCCGGAGTGGTGTCCCGGGTCTGCGCGAAGGCCTTCTCGAGCTCCGCGCGGTAGCTCTTCATCGCTTGCTCGGCCTCCTCGCGGGTGATGTCCCCGCGGCCGATCAGCGCCTCGGTGTAGAGCTTGCGCACCGAACGCTTGCTGGCGATGGTGTCGTACATCAACGGCTGGGTGAACGAGGGCTCGTCCATCTCGTTGTGCCCGCGCCGCCGGTAGCAGACCAGGTCGATGACGACGTCCTTGTGGAACGCCTGGCGGTACTCGAACGCCAGCGCCGCGACCCGGACACACGCCTCCGGGTCGTCCCCGTTCACGTGGAAGATCGGTGCCTGGACCATCCGGGCGACGTCGGTGGCGTACACCGACGACCGGCCGGAGTCCGGCGAGGTGGTGAATCCGACCTGGTTGTTGATGACCAGGTGCACGGTGCCGCCGGTGCGGTATCCGCGCAGCTGGGACAGGTTGAGGGTCTCGGCGACGACCCCCTGACCGGCGAACGCGGCATCGCCGTGGACGAGTACCGGCAGGACGGTGAAACCCGCCGAGCCCTTGTCCAGGATGTCCTGCTTGGCGCGGACGACGCCCTCGGTGACCGGGTCGACCGCCTCGAGGTGCGACGGGTTCGCGACCACCGAGACCGGTACCGTGCGGCCGTCCTGGCCGGTGTAGACGCCCTCGGCGCCGAGGTGGTACTTGACGTCGCCGGAGCCGTGCGCGGTCTGCGGGTCGAGGTAGCCCTCGAACTCGGCGAAGATCTGCCGGTAGGACTTGCCGACGATGTTGGCGAGCACGTTCAGCCGGCCGCGATGGGCCATGCCGATGACGACCTCGTCCATCCCCGCGCCGGCGGCGCGCGAGAGAACTTCGTCGAGGGCGGGGATCGTCGACTCGGCGCCCTCGAGGGAGAACCGGCGCTGGCCGACGTACTTGGTCTGCAAGAACGATTCGAACGCCTCCGCGGCCCCGAGCCGCTCCAGCACGTGCAGCTGCTCGGCCGGGTCCGGCCGCTCCGCGGCCCGCTCGACCCGGGCCTGGATCCAGGCGCGCTCGTCCGGCTCCTGGATGTGCATGTACTCGATGCCGATCCGACGGCAGTACGAGTCGCGCAGGACCCCCAGGACGTCGCGCAGGGACATCGTCCGGTGCCCGGCGAAGCCGCCGACGGCGAACTCGCGGTCGAGGTCCCACAGGGTCAGCCCGTGGCTGATGATGTCGAGATCGGGATGGCTGCGGATGGCGAACTCGAGCGGGTTCGTGTCCGCCATGAGGTGGCCGCGCACCCGGTAGGCGTGGATCAGTTCCAGCACCCGGGCGTTGTGGTCGAGGTCGCCCTCGTGCACGACCGGCATGTCGGTGACCCAGCGCACGGGCTCGTAGGGCACCCGCAGCGACTGGAAGATCTCGTCGTAGAAGCCGTCCTCGCCGAGGAGCAGCTGGTGCATCCGGCGCAGGTACTCACCCGACTGGGCGCCCTGGATGATGCGGTGGTCGTAGGTGCTGGTCAGTGTGATGATCTTGGAGATCGCGAGCTTCGCCAGGGTGTTCGCCGACGCGCCGGAGAACTCGGCCGGGTACTCCATCGCCCCGACACCGATGATCGTGCCCTGGCCCTCCATCAGGCGGGGCACCGAGTGCACGGTGCCGATGCCGCCGGGGTTGGTCAGGCTGATGGTGACGCCGGTGAAGTCGTCGGTGGTCAGCTTGTTCGCCCGGGCCCGGCGCACGAGGTCCTCGTAGGCCTGCCAGAACTGGGTGAAGTCCAGCGTCTCGGCCTTCTTGACGGCGGCGACGACGAGCTGGCGGCCCTTCGGGGTCACCAGGTCGATGGCGAGGCCCAGGTTGATGTGCTCCGGCTGGACGATGGCCGGCTTGCTGCCCACCTCCGTGTAGGAGGCGTTCATGATGGGATGCGCGGCCAGCGCCTTGACCATCGCGTAGCCGATGATGTGCGTGAAGGACGCCTTGCCGCCGCTGGAGCGGGCCAGGTGCCGGTTGATCACGATGCGGTTGTCCGCGAGCAGCTTGGCCGGCACCGCCCGCACCGAGGTCGCCGTCGGGACGTGCAGCGAGGTCTCCATGTTGCTGACCACGCGGGCGGCGGCGCCGCGCAGCGGCGTGGCCGCCCCCGGAACCTGCCGGTCGGCGGGTGCCGCCTGCTTCGGGGGCCCGGCGGGCTGCGCCGACGCCGGGACCGGCGCGGTCGCGGCGGCCGGAACAGACGCGGCGGGCGGAACCGACGGGACGGCCTCGCTCGGCTTCACCGGAACAGGCGTAGTGTGGGAGATCTCACCATCCGGCGAGACCTCTCCGCTAGGGGCCGCCGTGGCGGCCTGCTCGGCTACGCCCGCGGAGGCGGGCGGCGTGCCGGGGCGGTAATCGGAGAGGAACTCGCGCCACTCCGGCGATACGCTCTGCGGATCTTCGAGAAACTGCTGGTAGATCTCGAAGACCAGCCATTCGTTGGGTCCGAAGTCAGGTCCTGACGCAGGTACCGTTGGTGCTGTCACGGGGTCATTCGCCTCTATCCACGGTCTCGCTTCTCGGCCTCCGAAAGGCCCTCCCGCCACCGTCTGCCCATCCTACCCGCTCTGGGCATCCTGGTTCGACCTGTCCCCCGATCGGTTACGAGTAGATTGCTCGGCGTGTTCTCCGGGATACGCGGACCGGCGCCGGGAACGGCCGGCAGCTACAGCCAATCAGGGCGAGAGCGAGATCGTTCGATCGTTCATCGCACGGTGGGGATACTCCCGGGCGGGCCGTCGGTTATGCTCGGTGACGCCGGCCCGCATCATGGCCCCCGGACCCAATAAATGTCGCTTCGAGCGACCTACGCCCGTGAGGCGACCTGGCGGGCCGGCATCTGCCTCTTGATGTTTCTGCTCCTTGGTGCCCTTTCTCCCTTGGTGTCGTTGTCCCTTGGTTTGCCCGGGGTCAGAG
>NZ_CDWRCM010000034.1:6431-19087 GCF_977927585.1 Frankia sp. CcWB2
CGTCCGTCGCGGACTGTCCGTAGTGGTCCCACCCGCCGCTGCCTACGGGACGCTCCCCGTCCACTGTCACCCCCGCGCCGACCGGTCCCGCGCCGCTCAGGACCGAACCGATCATTACGCACCCGGCCGGCGGGGTCACTCCTGGGGGAAGGCAGGCGACCAGCGCGTGATCCTCGCCGCCGTCGAGTACCCAGCGCAACGGGTCCACATCAAGGGCGGCCCCGGCCGACCGCATCGCCTCGTCGATCAGGAAGGCTTCCGGCGCGAGATTGATGGACACCCCCGATGCCACGGCGATGTGGCCGAGATCCGCCACGAGACCGTCCGAGACGTCGCACATGGCGTGCGCGCCCGCGGCGGCGAGCACCGGCCCGAGCGCGTAGGGTGGCCGGGGCCGGCGATGCGCCGCGATCAGCTTCTTCCATCGCGGGTCGTCGACCCATCGGGAATCGCCGGCTGCCGAACCCGCCGTGAGTAGGGCCAGCCCCGCCTGGGCCCACCCGAGACGACCAGCGAGCACCACGGCGTCACCGGGCCGGGCGCCCGAGCGCAGGACCGGCGGCCGGCCCTGCAGGTCACCGAGCGCGGTCACCCCGAGCATGATCGAATCCGCGGAGCTGACGTCCCCGCCGGACACGGAGGCACCGGCATACGCGCATTCCTCGGCCATTCCGTCGGCCATCGCCAGGGCCCAGTCGACCGCGAGGTCGCCGGGTGCGGCGAATCCGAGGAACAGGCCGGTGGGCCTCGCCCCCATCGACGCCACGTCGGCGAGGTTCTGCGCGGCGGCCTTGTGCCCGACATCCACCGCGGACGACCAGTCCCGGCGGAAGTGGCGTCCTTCGAGCAGCAGGTCGGTGGTGACGACCACCCGACCGTCCGGGGCGGCCAGCACCGCCGCATCGTCCCCGGGGCCGACCAGCACGTCCCGTCCATGGGAGAAACGCGCCGTCACAGCCTCGATCAAGCCGAACTCACCCAGATCGCGCAGCGTTGCGCCCGCCGGGGGTTTCCCGTGACTTCCCACTCGCCATATCCTCCAATACCCTACTGATCTGGATATTTCATCCTCGTCGGAGTTTCCCGACCCCGCCGACCCCCGGACCGACCGACCGGCCGGACCGGCCGGACCCGGGACTCCCGGCCGGAGGCGGCACCGACGGGTGGACGCGGCCCTGACCGCACCGGGTACCCGGAAACAGCGGAATGACCGTGATCGCAACGTCCGCGTCACCTTCCCGACATATGTCACTGGAAATCTGACGCGCGTGCGAAGCCAGACCTGTCCGCGTGTATGTCGTCCGCGGCTTGCCGTGATCCGTGGGGCCGGTCAGCTGCGCGCCCAGGCGATTCGGCCCAGCGGAGGTCCGCTGACCAGGCATCGGTCCAGGTAGGGCCGGGTGGCGCTGCAGTCTGGCCGAGGAAGGATCGAGGGAAGGCGCTACCTGCCCTCCACCCCCGAGACCATCAGATGGGGTGAGCTGCCGAACGCCCTGACCAGGCCGGTTCTCAGTGTCGACTCCGGCGCCACGGTCACCTTCGATACGGTCAGCCAGGAGGGGATCCTCTGCGACCAGGGGCGCGATCCCGACGCCTTCTTCGCCGGTTTCGGGGTCGCGCCGTCGGAGGCGCTGGCCGACGCCCGGGCGATCGCCGCTTCGGGTATCCCGCACCGGTTCGGGGTGGACGGCCCCCACATCGTCACCGGACCGGTGTTCGTCCGGGGCGCGGAACCGGGGGACGTGCTGCGGGTTGAGATAGTCTCGCTGCATCCCCGCGCACGGTATGGGATCGTCTCGACCCGCCATGGCGCGGGCCTGCTCGCCGGGGAGTTCCCCGCGGGGGGCCACCGGACTCGGACGCCGACGCCCGCCATTGGCAACGCTTCCGCACCGTTACCACCTTCTGCGCTGTGGAGCGCCGGCGGGGCCGTCTGTTCGGCGCCCTGACCAGTGTGAACGGCAGCAGGACCCGGTTTCCGTTGGCGCCGTTCCTGGGAATCATGGCGGTCGGCGTGGACACTACGATCGAGATCGTCCCCTCCACCTCGATCGGTCCGCACGGCGGCGCCCTGGACTGCCGGGAACTCGGCGCGGGCGCGCGGCTGTTCCTGCCGGTCCAGGTGAGCGGCGCGTTGTTCGCCGTCGGCGATCCGCATTACGCCCTCGGAGACGGGAAGATCGGTGCCACCGCCCTGGATGGCCCGCTGCGGGCGACGCTGCGGCTGACCGTGCTGCGTGACACGGCGGCCCGGTCGGTTCTCGGCGCGCTGCGGGAACCGTTCATCGAGACCGACACGGCCTGGGTCACCCTGGGGCTCGACGTTGACCTCGCCGAGTCCGTCCGCCGCGCGGCGCGGTCGGCGGTGGTCTTCCTACAGAGCCGGGTCGGGCTCGACCGGACCGAGGCGCTTGCCTACCTGTCCGCCGCAGCCGACTTCGGGGCGTGCCAGCTCGGCACCGGAACCCAGAGCGCGTTCTGCCGCATCCGCCGGGCGGATTTCACCGAACTGCCGACCGTGAAGCCGCGACTGCCGCGACCCGGACTCGTGCGGATCGCCGGCGTGGGCGACTCGGAGACCGAGGACCCGACGGATCCGGGACACGCCGCGGAGAAGACGCCGGAGCAGGCGTCGAGGCATCCCCACGACGATCACGGTCCCGACGTCCTGCCGGCGCCGTTCGAACCGGGCGGGGTGGCCGGGCTGCCGGCCTGACCGACCCGTTCGGCCCGCGGGGAGCGGTCGCCCCCACCGGCGCCCAGGGCCGCGCCCGCGCCTCGCCGGGGGCAGGGGCCGGATCACGGGCCGGATCACGGGCCGGATCGTGCGGATCGGCGTCCGGCGGTGCGTCGTCGAGGCCATCCAGATCGGACAGGGCGATGGGCCGCCACCGGTGCAGCGCCTCGTCGGCGCTCGCCCGGACGGTGGAGTGTTCGACGCGGGGGAGGCCGATGGCGGCATCGTCCCGCGGTCGTCGCGCCCCGGTGTTCACGGGCGCGATGCCGGCCCTCGCCCGCCGCGGCCACAACGAGGCCAACGCGGCGTCGGTGTCGAACTCGGACTGGCGGACCCGCCAGAACCGCCAGCCCGCCCGGCGCAGCTCGCGCTCCCGGGCGAACTCGTGCGCGATCTCGTCCGGACCGGAGCCGACGTCCCCGTCGCACTCGACGGCGAGCCGGGCCCGACCGCCGGAGACGACCAGGTCGACCCGCCGACCGTTGACCTCCACCTGCGGGGTGACCAGGTAGCCGCGGCCGGCGATCTCCCGGAAGACCCGCTGTTCGAACAGGGATCCGAAGGCCGGATGCGGACGGTTGGCCGGCACCTCGGCGAGCGCCGGGGGCTCCTCGCCGCGGCCGGCGGTCGCCGGGTGCGTCGTGGACAGCACGTAGCTCAGAAGTTGTGCCGCAGATCGCGGGGGTCAAGATCGGTAACCGGTACGGAGTGGAACAGCCAGACCTGGTCGCGGGCCCGGGAGGCCGCGACGTTGAACCGCCGCTGGTACTCCAGTCGGGTCAGCGGGGTGATGCGCGAGTCGGGCGCCACCACCAGGGACAGGAAGACGACGTCGCGCTCGTCGCCCTGGAAGTCGGCGGGGACGCCCACCCGCAGCCGTCGACGCTGGTGCTCGGCGGCGGACATCCGGTCGGCCAGCTGGTCGCGGATCAGCGCCGCCTGCGCGGTGCCCTGCGGGACGACGACGCCGAAGGAGAGCCGGGCGTACCGGGGATCCTCGGCGCAGGAGAGCACCTGCGCGACCAGGGCATCGGCCTCGGCCGGATTGCGTGGACCGAGGCCCGCGTCTGTGGTGAAACCATGGGGAACGAACCGGGCGACCAGCGGCGGCAGCCGGTCGGCGCCGAACTGGCGCAGGGGAAGCAGCGGCGCGTCCCGGTAGAACATGGCCGACGACCACTCGATGATTTCCGGCATGCACCGGAAGTGCTCCCGCAGCCGGATCACCTCGCCGAAGCGGGTCCGCAACAGCGTGAACAGGCTCGACCGGGGGGTGCACCCGACGCGCAGCCACGCCGGCACCTCCGGCAGCAGGGCCTCCAGCCGGTCGAAGACCCGGTCGAGCTCGTCCGTGACCTCCACCGGCGGCGTGCACTGCCGGTCGTCGCCCACGACGATCACCCGTGGGGCGAGCCAGAGCAGGAACAGGCTGTCGAGCCCGGCCTGACTGCCTTCGTCGACGATCACGACGTCGAAGCTGTCGCGCACCGCCGGGATCGTCGACAGCACCTCCCGGATCGGCATGACCCAGGCCGGCACCGCCGTCTGGGCGATCTCCATCGCCTCCCGGGCGGCCTGGCGGAAACGTTCGGCGTGGCGGCCGCCGAAGGTGCCGCTGGCCGCCACCGCGTCGGCATAGGCGCGCAGCGCGGCCGATTGCTCGGCGCCCATCCGTTCGAGGCAGTGTTTCCACGCGCGGGCGCCGGCCAGCTCCGCGGTGGCCGCGGCGACCATGTCCTCCGCCGCGTCCAGCTCGGCGTCCAGATCGACAGGTGGTCCAGCCGGGCCGCCGGGAGCCGCGCCGGCGCCGGCGGCCGTGGCGGTCAGCCAGCTCGCGGCCACCGCCCAGGACCAGGCGGTCGTGAACGCCGCGAGCCTGGTCGGCCAGATCTCCGCTCCATTGGGCCGGGTCGCGCCGGCCGTCGAGACGAGAAGATTGGCGAGGTCGGGATGCGCCGCGCGCAGCCGGCCGAGCAGCTCGTCCCGGCGCAGCGCCACCTCCCGGGCAGCCATGGTGGTGGCGAGCGCGGCCCGGGTCCGCGTGTACGCGGCCACATTGCGGGCCGCCACCGCGCCGGCCAGCTCGGCGACCTCGGACGGCGCGCCCGCCGCGGTGGCAAGCTCGGCGTAGCCCTCCCGCAGTTCCCCCAGTGCCTGCTCGGCGTCGGCGGCGGCTGCCATCGGGCGCAGCGCGGCCATGACGGCCGCGAGATCCCGGACGCGCTCGGCGGAGTCCACCGCCGGTGCCCGGCCGGGCACGATGTCCTCCAGGATCGCCACGACCCGGTCCCGCGCCGTCACGACCGCCTGGATCTCGGTGACGGCCTCCTGCGCCTCAACCAGTCGGGACAGGCGTACCTCGAAGGGATCGGTGGGCCGCGGCGCGATCCCGACCAGGGCCCACCCGCGGGTCGCGGCCTCGACCGCGACCTCCGCCCGGAGCCGGACGAGCACGAGATCGAGCAGCTCCGGGGTGGTCGGCGCGACGCCGTCCACCAGCGTCCGGGTCAGCAGCGCGTCCGCCTCCTTCTGGACTTCGGCCGGAACCTGCGCCGCAGCTCGCCCCCGGCGTCGAGGTGCTCGCGCAGCGCCTCCCCCCGGGCGAGCAGAGGGGCGGGGTCGAAGCCCGGATCCGCCGGGGAGCCGGCGTCGGCGGCCGAGGCGGAGCCGTCCGGGGACGCGGAGGTCGGAAGGGCGACCGCGTGCAGACCGAGTTCGGTCACGTGCCGTGTCGCTTCGGCGATCATCGGCGTGGCCGCGGCCACCTTCGCCCAGAGGACCCGGTCCCGGCCGGCGAGGGCGTCGTCGAGGGCCGCCGGAACCCAGTGCCGTCTGTGCGACCGCTGCCCGCGCCCGTCGAGCTCCTCGAGCGTGCGGGAGAGCCTGGCGACCGCCTGCTGTAGCGGATCGAGGGAGACCACCGCGGGATCGACGGCGGCGAGCGTGTCGAGGAGACCTCGGGTCGCGGGACGGACGGCCGCGCGGGCAAGGCGGACCGCCTCGTCGGCCGCGCGGGCGGCGGCCACCAGGTCCGCGAACCGCTCGGCGGGTAGGAACCGGCTCATCTCGACCACCGGGCTGGCGGACCGGTCCGCGCCGGCGTCCTGACCAGATCGCATCTGACCGGATCGTAGCAGGGCGTGGAGCTCCAGTGCCTCGGCGCCGGTCAACGGCGGGGGAACCGGCGCAGGCCCGACAGGCCCGGACCCCGTCGTCGTGGTGGCTGCGGTGGTCGCGGTGGCCCGGGGCACGGGCCGCGGCAGCCACCGCGACGCGTCGGCCTCGGCCCGGACCCGCGCCGCGATGCTCGCCCGCGTCCCGCCCCAGCCCGGAGCCACCTCGCTGTCCGGATGCACCGTGTGCTCGGCCAACCGCAGGGCGCGGGCCCGGTCCGCCAGGACATCGCGGGCGCGGATCGCCTCCCGCCGACGCGCGGCGGCCCGCGCGATCCGCCGGTCGAGCGCCTCGGGGTGATAGGTGGCCTTCTCCGCGGCCAGGGCGCTCACGCTCGCGGCGAGCTCGGGGGAACCCACGCCGATGCCGCCGAGCTCGTCCGCTCCGTCTTCAGCCCCGGCCGGGGCGGGGTCGAAGACCGGGTCGGGCCGGCCGTCCAGGCCCGCCCCCGCGTTCTCGGCCTGGTCGACCGGAGCGCCGCGTGCCTCCTCGGTGTCGGTGAACGACACGCACAGCCGCTGCAGGTCCGGGGGCAGTTTCTCCCGCAGGACCCGCAGGGCTTGCGACTTCTGGCTGGTGACCAGAACCCGTTGCCCCTCCGCCAGCAGGGCGCAGACCAGGTTGGCGATCGTGTGCGTCTTGCCGGTGCCGGGCGGGCCCTCGACGACGACGCCGTTGTCGTGGCGAAGCCGTTCCAGCACCCGGGCCTGCTCGGGACTGGCCGGGAGCGGGAGCAGCGGGTCCGCACCGAGCTCGGCGCCGCTCGTCGCCCCCTCCGCCTCGAGCCAGGCCAGCCGGTCGGCGGCGCCGAGGGTCTCCACCAGCTGGACGAAGCCGAGCGGCGGAGGTCCGTCACCCCGCAGGACGTCGAGCATCCGCTCGTAGTAGGTCAGCAGGGCGGCTTGGTCACGGGTGCGCAGGACGAGGGCCGGGGCGAAGGTCACCCGCGGGCGTGACGCGCTGTCGGGCGGCGGCGGCGCGGGCGGCGCGAGGTCGGGTTCGAAGCCGTCCGTCGGCACGTCGAGCGCCAGCGCCAGCCAGTCCCGCAGCAGCCGGATGTCGTCCGGGCCCAGTGGCGCCGACGGTCGTCCCCGCAGGCGCTCGTGCAGCGCGTTCGTCCGTTCCCGGCGGAAGCCGGCGATGCCGTCGAGCAGCGGGCCGTCGGCGAGGCGCGTCGTGGCTCCCGCCGGGACCCGCACCCTGATGTCGGAGGTGACCAGGTCGATGTCGCAGGTCAGTCGGGTGGTCAGCAGGTGCTCGCGGACGGTGGGGCCGCCCGGTGGCTGCCAGGTCAGCAGGCCGGTCGCCAGCACGAGTTCCAGCGCGTCACCCTCCTGGGCGACCCGGGCCGCGACCGCGTGCAGCGTGTTGTGCAGATTGCGCCGCTCCGCGTCAACGCGCGCGCGTGTCGCCCAGAGCTGCCATCGCGGCAACCAGGCCTGGTAGGCCGCCGCGGCGGCGGTCTGCTCGGCGGCGGTCTGCGCGGTGGCGGCGCCGTTCCATACCGGCGGCTGGTCGGGATCGGCGCCGGCCGCGTCGGGCAGCACGATCTGGCCGGCGAGGATCGCGGGCGGTGGCGGCGGTGGCGGCGGTGGCGGCGGTGGGGGCAGGACGGTGGCGGCGGGGGCGGTCAGCAGCACCTCGCCGGCCCCGGCGTGCTCGGACAGCGGCACGCCGGCCGGGATGCTGGCGAGCCACACCGTGAGCGGATGCTCCTCGATGGTCCGGATCCGGCCCGACCGGGCCGCCGCGACCTCATGGAGGAACCGCACCAGCCGGTGACAGCGGTCGGCGAGGGCGGCATGCCGCTCGAGGCCGGCGGTCTCCGTCGTCATCAGGACCTCGCTCTGGAGATCCCGGCGCCCGCGCCGGGAGGGAAACGACATCCGTCGGTTGTCGCCACGTGACTTTCCTCCCGTCGGCGCTGTTCTCCCGATCCGCTCTCCCGATCCGCGGCGCCACCGATCTGTGACGCCACGTCCGCGAGGTCGGTAGGATGCCGGCATCCTACGCATAATGACGTCCCCCTCTCCGGCGGAGCGACAGGAGGGGGTAGCCCGTCCGCGGGGTGCGCCGGGTGCGGGTTCGGGTGCGGGTTCGGCGTGCCGCCGACGGCACGGCGAGGCGGGTGCGACAACATACGCATCCGTGAGGTCACGGTTCTACACTGATGTGCACATTCACTCCCGGTACTCGCGTGCCTGCAGTCGTGACTGCGATCTGGAGCACCTGGCCTGGTGGGCGGCACGCAAGGGCATCGCCGTCGTCGGCACCGGCGACTTCACCCATCCGGCCTGGTCCCAGGAGATCGCGACGAAGCTGGTCCCGGCCGAGCCCGGCCTGTTCCGGCTGCGGTCCGATCTCGAGCATGAGGTGCTGCGCACGTTGCCGGCCTCCTGCCGGACGGCGACCCGCTTCATGATCTCCAGTGAGATCTCGACGATCTACAAGAGGGGCGACCGGACCCGTAAGGTCCATCATCTTCTCTACGCTCCCGATCGGGAGGCCGCCGGACGGATCACGGCGGCGTTGGCCCGAATCGGCAACCTCGCCGCGGACGGGCGTCCCATCCTGGGCCTGGACTCCCGCGATCTGCTGGAGATCACCCTTGGTGGCGGGGCGGGCTGCTATCTGGTCCCGGCGCACGTGTGGACGCCCTGGTTCGCGGTTCTCGGTTCGAAGTCCGGGTTCGACGCCGTCGAGGACTGCTACGGCGACCTCGCCGATGAGGTCTTCGCCCTGGAGACGGGGCTTTCGGCGGACCCGGAGATGTTCTGGCGGATCTCCGGTCTCGACCGTTACCGGCTGGTGAGCAACTCTGACGCCCACTCCCCGCCGATGCTCGGCCGGGAGGCGACCGCGTTCACCTGCGACCTCGACTACTTCTCCATCGAGGCCGCGCTGCGCGGCGGGGACGGCTTCGCGGGGACCGTCGAGTTCTTCCCGGAGGAGGGCAAGTACCACCTCGACGGGCATCGCAAGTGCGGGGTGGTCCTCACGCCGGACCAGACCCGGGAGGCCGGCGGACGCTGCCCCACCTGCGGCGGTGGCCTCACCGTCGGGGTCCTCAACCGGGTCGAGGCGCTGGCCGACCGGCGGCCCGGCCACCGCCCCGTCACGGCGCCCGGCGTCACCTCGCTGGTTCCGCTGCCGGAGGTCGTCGGGGAGATCCTCGGCGTGGGTCCGAAGAGCAAGGCGGTCGCGGGTCAGGTGACGTCGTTGGTCTCCCGTCTGGGCCCGGAGCTCGACATCCTCGGCGACGTACCGCTCACGGACATCGCCGAGGCCGGATCGCCGGAGCTGGTCGAGGCAATCAGTCGCCTGCGCCGCGGGGAGGTGATCCGGCAGGCCGGGTTCGACGGCGAGTACGGCGTCATCCGGTTGTTCGAGCCCCGGGAGCTCGCCCGGGACGGTGGCACCCTGTTCGACCTGGGATCCGGCGCGGCCGGTGGGCAGGACCGGATCGATACGGGACCCTCCCTCGACGAGGCGCTCGCGGCGCGGGCGCGCCCGGCCTCTGATGCCACGGTGCTGCCGGGGGACGCCGCGGTGGCCGGCAGCCAGCTGTTCACGCCGGTTTCCGGCGAGACCCCGTCGGTGCTCGACGGGCTGGATCCCGAGCAGCGGCTGGCCGCCTCGCATCTGTCCGGTCCGCTGCTCGTCCTCGCCGGACCGGGAACGGGCAAGACCCGTACGCTGGTCCACGCGATCGCACACCGGGTCGCTGAGCACGGGGTGCCGGCCGGGGAGTGCCTGGCGGTCACCTTCACCCGGCGTGCGGCCGGGGAGCTCGCCGAACGGCTCGCCGTCCTGCTGGGTGACGCCGCCGGACGGGTGCTCGCGACGACCTTCCACGGCCTCGGGCTCACGATCATCCGTGAGCAGCACGCGAAACTCGCCCGGGGCCCGCAGGTCCAGGTAGCGGACGACGCGGTGCGCGTGGAGCTAATCGCCGCGGCGCTGCACGGTGAGGGCGACGCCCGGACGCGCCGGCGGGTGGCGGCCGGTGTCGCCGAGCTCAAGCGGCACCGAGCGATCGGCGAGGAGATCCGCGACCACGACCTGGTCGGGGCGCTCGCCCGTTACAACGCCGCGCTGCGCGATCGGGACATGGTCGACCTCGACGATCTGATCACCCTGCCGCTGACCCTGCTGCGGTCGTCCCCGGATCTCGCCGAGCACTACCAGCGGCGGTGGCGCCACGTCTGGGTCGACGAGTACCAGGACACCGACGAACTCCAGTACCGCCTGCTGGGGCTGTTGTGTCCCCCCACGGCCAACCTGTGCGTGATCGGCGACCCGGACCAGGCTATCTACAGCTTCCGGGGTGCGGACGTCCGGTTCTTCCTGCGGTTCGAGCAGGACTACCCGAGTGCCCGCCCGGTCGCCCTGACCCGCGGCTACCGATCCACCCGCACCATCGTGCGGACGGCGCTCGATGTGATCGCGCCCGCGAGTCTGGTCCCGGACCGGACCCTGACCGCCGTGCGGGGCGCCGAGGGCGACGGCCCGGTGCTGCTGCGGCGCTACCGCAGTGAGGCCGAGGAGGCGATCGCCGTCGTCGGCACGATCGACGCGGCGCTTGGCGGTACCTCGTTCCACGCGTTGGACTCGGGGGTGGACGGATCGGTCGACGCGGGGTTCTCCTTCGCGGACATCGCCGTGCTCTACCGGACCGCCCGCCAGGCCGAGCTGATCATGGAAGCGCTGGCCACCCGCGGTTTCCCGTTCCAGCGGCGCTCTCATCTCCCGCTCGCGGACGCTCCCGCGGTCGCCGGCCTGCTCGCCCTGCTGCAGGACCTGACGACCACGGGTCCGTCGGGTCCCGGCGTCCCGCGTCCGGTGTCGGGTCTGCTGCGCGACGCGGCGGCACGGGCCACCGATCTTGCCGAGGCGAGGAGAAGCGAGCTCGGCGCCGTGCCGTCCGACGGGTTCCCCGGCTTCTCCGGCGGGCGGGTGCCGACCGAGGCCGAGCTGCGCCTGGCGGTGGAGCTGCTCGCACCGGCCGCCGCAGCGGCCGGCAACGACCTGGCGGGTTTCCTCACGTCGGTCACGCTCGCCGCCGAGGTCGACGGGCTGGACCCGAGGGCGGACCGGATCTCGCTGCTGACCCTGCACGCGAGCAAGGGCCTGGAATACGGCCTGGTCATCATCGTCGGTTGTGAGGACGGGCTGCTGCCGATGCGGTTCGGTCCGGCCGGTGGGATTCCGGGCGGTGAGGCGCCGGGCGGTGGCGTCGGCGGAACCGCCGACGCCGGCACGAAGGACGCCGAGGCGGAGGAGCGCCGGCTCTTCTTCGTCGGCGTCACCCGGGCCAGGCATCGGTTGGTCCTCACCTCGGCGGCCAGCCGGCGGCGCGCCGGGTCGGTCGTGACGACCCGTCCCTCACCGTTTCTTGCGGATATCAGGCCGGCTTTGCTGTCCTCTGCCCCGGCCGAGGGCGTCCCGGCCGAGGGCGGGCGGCGTCGGCCGCGCCGGCCGGCACCGGGCAAGCAGCTGCGACTCCTCTGAGCCGCTGGGCCGGAGCCACCGGGCCGGCACTCGCGCGGCCCGGCGGCTCAGCGCTTGCGCAACACCATCGCGAGGTTCCAGGTCACAATCTCGCGGGCACCGGGAATCCTGAGAATCACCTTCGCCCAGTCGGGTAGATAGCGCGGCATCGCGTCGAGGATCTCGACGTCGGGCCGCCGCTTCGCCCAGGCGAGGGTGTCGGCCACCGACACCGGGAACAGAGTCTTGCCGTAGATGTTCTTCGGCGCCTTGCCCTTGCGGCGTTCGAACCTTGCCGCCGCCCGGTCGCCACCCAGATAGTGCCAGGGTGCGGTCTCGTGGCCGCCCCAAGGGGACAGCCAGTTCGTGTAGCTCAGGAAGATGAGCCCGCCGGGGCGGGTCACCCGGGCCAGCTCGGAGCACATCCGCCATGGGTCGGGAACGTGTTCGAGCACGTTTGACGTGTAGCAGAGATCAACGCTTCCGGAGAGGAACGGTAGGTCCAAGGCGCTGCCCCGGACCCGGCCGGGAACCTCGAGGCCACCGGCCTCCATCTCCGAGACGTCCGGCTCGACCCACACATACCGGGCGCCGGCGTCGAGGAAGGCTGAGCGGAAGTAACCCGGGCCGCCGCCGACGTCGAGGACGAGCTGGCCGGTCAGGGAGGTGTACCGCATCAGCTGGCGCACGGAGTCCGCGGCGATCAGCGAGTAGAAGCCGGCCGGGTCGACGGGCTCCTTGCGGTGCGCGAGGAACAGCGTCTTCGAGCGCGACAGTCCGAACCCGGAATAGGGCAGGGCGCGCACCAGCGGACCCTCCTCCTTGGTCCGCTTGTGGGGAGTGGCCGCCGCGGAGGGCGTCGGGGCCTGCCTCGAGCCCGCGGGGGGAGCCGTGGAAGCCGTAGCCGTGGACGCGGTGGAGGTCGCCGCGGATGCCGCCGTGTCAGACATGCCGGGGACGATAACACCACGGCTGCGGGCCTTCGGCGGGCGGCGGGAGCCGCCCGGGCCGCCAGTCGGATCCGTCCCGGCCGTGGCGTGGCGTGGACCCCGGTCCGGAGCGGCCCCGACGTCCGCCCGGTCTCCCGGCTCCGATGCGCAGAGCAGGAACATATCGCGCTTGTTGTGGAATTATCCAGGTTCCGAGGTTTATTGTTTACGCGTTGGACGCTCCTTTGGCCCGTTGGTACTTCTTCGTTCCCTGAACCCGGCGACGTGTGTTCCCGGCGATCCTGAGGACTGGTGATGGTGGTAGC
>NZ_CDWRCM010000034.1:19414-21293 GCF_977927585.1 Frankia sp. CcWB2
GCACCCGGTTCCGCTGGCAGGCCCGACTATCTTCCGAGAAACTGGACCATTTGGACTTTCCGGGATATTAGTGATTATTCCGCCCGCCTGGCCGATCGCCGCGGCCCAGGGCATGGGCGACTAGGCCGCGGGGATGTCGCAGACCTATGAAAGTCCCGACTTGCCTTCGCCTCCCGTCTCGGGGGCGTTATCTCCGGCCTGGCGACACGTTCTTGATCAGCCTATGGGGATGCGGGCCGAACTGGACCGCCTGCGCCGCCACGCGCCCTTTTACGACGCGACGGTGGACGAGATCGACGGCCGCCGGATACGGATCGGTGATCACTGGCTCGCCGATTTCGCGTCGTGCAACTACCTTGGCCTCGATCTCGACCGGGAGATCATCGAGGCGGTCCCGGAGTACCTGGACCACTGGGGCACCCACCCGAGCTGGTCGAGGCTGATCGCCAGCCCGCAGATGTACGACGACATCGAGCGCACGCTCGCCGCTCTCCTCGGTGCCGAGGACGCGCTGCTGCTCCCGACCATCACCCACATCCAGCTGTCGGTGCTGCCCGCCCTCGTGGGCAAGGGGGCCCTCTTCGTCGAGGTGCACGCCCATCAGACGGCGCATGACGGCGCGGTCGTGGCCGCGGCCCACGGCGCCGTCGTGGCGCGCTTCCGCGAGGACCGGCTCGACCGGCTGGAACGCCGGCTGCGGACGAGCCCCCACCCCCGGGTGGTGTGCGTCGACGGCGTCCACAGCATGACCGGAAACGGCCCGCCGCTCGCCGAACTCGCGGCGCTCACCCGTGCGCACGACGCCCTGCTCTACGTCGACGACGCCCACGGGTTCGGTGTCGTCGGCGAGCGTGATGCCGTCGCGTCGAGCCCCTACGGCAGCCGCGGCAACGGAATCGTCCGCCATCTCGGCGAGACCTACGACGATCTCGTCCTGGTCGGCGGTTTCTCGAAGGCGTATTCGTCGCTGCTCGCCTTCGTCGCCTGCCCCACGGAGGTGAAGGAGTATCTGAAGTCCACCGCGGGCCCGTACGTCTTCTCCGGCCCGTCGCCGGTGGCGTCCCTGGCGACCGGGCTGGTCGGGCTGCGGGTCAACGCGGAACGCGGGGACGCCATCCGTGCCCGGCTGTATCGCCTGACCAGCCGGTTCCTCGACGGCCTGCGCGGGCTCGGCCTGTTCACGCTCAACGCCAGCGGCTTTCCGATCATAGAGATTCCCCTGGTCGACGCCGCGCAGGCCGAGCCGTTGGGCCGGTTTCTGTTCGAACGGGGGATCTTCGCGAGTGTGGTGCCGTTCCCGGTCGTTCCCCGCGAGCAGGTCGGGGTGCGCATCCAGGTCACCGCGGCCAACACCGACGTCGAGATCGATCATCTGCTGGCCGTCCTGGCCGAGGCGGTCGAGCGGTTTCCCCTGGTATCGGTCCCGCAGGCCCGCGCCGGCGACTGAACCCCACCTCGCCGGAGGTGAGGTGACGGAGACCCCGGACGGCGCCCTAGGCCAGGGGTCCCCGCATTGCGCCGGAGGCGCCATGCGGGGCAAGGCGGGCGACCGGGTACCGGTCCCGGTTGAGGCGGACGTCGGCATCCCGGACGCGGGCCAGAACGGCGAGGAAATCGGCCCGCGGAATCTCCACCGCACCCAGGTCGATCAGATGCGGGGTCGCGATCTGCAGGTCCAGCAGCATCCCGCCGGCCGCGGTGAACCGGGCGTCGAAGTCGGCCAGAGCCACTTTGGAGGCGTCGGTCCGGGTACGGAACATCGATTCACCGACGAACACGCCGCCGACGCCCACTCCGTACATGCCGCCGACCAGCTCGTCGCCCTCCCAGACCTCGATGCTGTGCGCCCAGCCCAGGGCGTGCAGCTCGGCGTAGCCCT
>NZ_CDWRCM010000034.1:21622-25981 GCF_977927585.1 Frankia sp. CcWB2
CGACCAGTTGGGGAGTGATCCACTCGGAGGTGCCGCCGCGGCGGCAGCCACGGACGACGTCGACGAATCGCTCGTCGACGGTGGTGGTCCACCCACAGTTACGCAGCCGCTTGCGCAGTGTCCGGTTGACCCGCAGCCGGCCGATCGGGATCACTGCCCGGGGGTCGGGGCTCCACCAGGGCAGGTCCAGCCCACCGGGGTGGTGCGGGGGCAGATGGGGGATGCGTCGGGCGGCCACCGCCGCCCGCAGGATCTCGCGCAGCCACTCCCCGCCCCCGCGGGTCCCGCCGCTCTCGTCGTCCCCGTGAGCCTCGTCGTCCCCGTGAGCCTCGTCGTCCTCATGGGCCTCGCCGCCGCCGTCGGCCTCGCTCGCCGGCCAAGGGAAGGCACCGGCCCGGTAGGCGCCGATCAACGTCGCCGGATCCAGCTCACCGCCGACGGCGACCGGGGCCTGGCGTGGGCTGGTCAGCAGCGAGAGCCCGTCCCATACGGTGGGGCCGAGATCGCGGGGCGGCGCCGTCAGCGCCACGACTTGACCGCCGGCGTCCGATCCGGGGCGACTGGGGCGTTCAGCACGGCACTCTCCATCGTCGGGGAGAGATCGCCGGGACATTCCTCCGTCCGGCCGATCGTCTCCGGATCGATCATGCCAGCCGACGGCGCCCGTCGCCGCAGTTGCTCGGTCACCTGCTCGGATGGGCCCGGATGGCCGAGGAAGTAGCCCTGAGCCAGGTCGCAGCCGAAATCCCGCAGCATCCGCATCGCCCCGGCGGTCTCCACGCCCTCGACGACGATGCGCAGGCCGAGCGCGTGGGCGAGTCCGACCGTCGAACGGACGATCGCCTCGGCCCGGCCGTCGACCTCCATGCGTTGGATGAATGACTTGTCCAGCTTCAGCACGTCGACGGGCAGCTCCCAGAGCCTGGCCAGGGAGGAGTACCCGGTGCCGTAGTCGTCGACGGCGATTCCGATCCCCAGGTCGCGCAGCTCCCCGAGTACGGCGGCCGTGCGGACCCGGTCGAGCATCAACGTGGTCTCGGTGATCTCCAGCTCGAGTGCCGTCGGGCTCAGCCCGAAGCCGGAGAGCATGCGGCTGACCTGTTCGGGAAAGCCACGGTCCAGCAGGTCCGAGGCGGACAGGTTCACCGCCACCGCGACGTCGAATCCGGCGGAGTGCCACTGCCGGCACTGGCCCAGGGCGGTCTCCAGCACCTCGATGGTCAGCATCCGGATGAAACCGGCCTGTTCGGCCAGGGGGACGAACTCCTCTGGCCCGAGCAGGCCGCGGCGGGGATGCCGCCAGCGGACCAGGGCCTCTACGGCGTTCGCCTGCCCGGAATCGAGGTCGACCTTGACCTGGTAGTGCACCTCCAGCTGGCCGGTGCCGAGCGCCGCGCGCAGGGACTCGATCATGTCGAGGCGGACGAGGCTGTTCACGTCGGACCCGGGACGGTAGGACTCCACGCCGGTGCGGCCCGACTTCGCGGCATACATGGCCACATCGGCGCGCTGCAGCAGGGTGTGGGCGTCCTCGGCGTGGTCGGGGTACACGGCGGCGCCGATGCTCGCGCCGACGTGCAGGGTCACCCCGCCGACGTCGAAGGGATCGTCGAGCACGGCCAGCACCCGGTCGGCGACGCGTTTCGCGGCCTCGATGTCCGCGTGTTCGAGCAGGACCGCGAACTCGTCGCCGCCCAGGCGGGCATGCAGGTCGCCGGGACGCAGGGCGTCGGAGATACGGGTTCCGACCTGCGCCAGCAGCGCGTCGCCCACCTGATGCCCCAGCGAGTCGTTGATCTCCTTGAACCGGTCAAGGTCCAGCAGGAGGAGTGCGAAGGTGTCCACCCCGGTGGCGTGCTGCTCGGCCTTCGTCAGCCGTTCGATGAAGCCACGCCGGTTCGCCAGGCCCGTCAGCTCGTCGGTGCGGGCCAGCGCTTTGCTCTCGGCGAGCTGCTGGACCTCGATGAAGGTGAACGCGGCGCGGGCCAGGGCCGTCAGCACCGTGGCCGCGGCGAGCCCGACGGTGATCTTTGGCAGCTGGACCGCGGCGCCGAGGACGAGCAGACCGAGCGCGATCACGGTGAGCACCAGCGGGACCGCGATGACGCCCCAGCCGGACATCTTGGCCGGTGGGTGCCAGCGCGGTCGCTGCCAGGCGGCCAGGGCCGGCATGAGCACCGAGAACAGCCACAGCGTGCTGAGGAGGCCGGGCCCGGGGTCCCTGTCCGTGGTGACGCTGACCAGCAGGAGCGAGTCGGCTATCGCGAAGCCCACCAGCCCGATGCCCAGCAGCCACCATATCCGGCCGGGATGCCAGCCCAGCAGACTGAACACCGTGACGATCAGCAGGATCAGCAGCAGGTCGGCGAGCGGATAGATCAGATTCACCGTCATCGTCCACGCGCTGTAGCGCGGATACGAGTTCGCCATCGCCACGCCGATGCCGCTGGTCAGCGCGGCCACGCCGAGCAGGCCGACGAGCGCGTCCATCCAGACGCTCGTGTGTAGCCGGAGCACTCTTCTGCGTAGCAGGAGGATGACGGCGACATAGCACGCCGGATAGAAGAGCAGCCAGCCGAGATCGGCCAGCGACGGCCCGAGGTCGTCGTCCTGCCGGCCGGCGACCGCCGCGTTGTAGTAGATCGTCGCGCATCCGTAGCTGACGAGCCCGGTGCCGAGCAGTGCCCAGGGCAGGCGTTCGCCGCGGATCAACACCGCCCGCGACAGGCAGATCAGGCCCGAGCCGAGGGCGACGCCGTAACGCAGCGACCCGGTCTCGTTGCCGATGCGGGGCACGGTGACGAACGCGGAGACGGACAGGTAGACCGTGGCGACGATCAGGACGAGCTGGGCGGCCCGGATCAGACGGAACCGGCGCGGGGGAGGGGGAGAGGCGGTCAACCGGTCATCCCCCCGCAGCGTGGTGGGAACCTGCGCACGTGCCCGGCATCGTGCCGACGGCCATCGCCCGGTGCCGCGGCGACGACACCCGCGGCACCGGCGGCCGCCTTGCCGGCCGGTTCGCCGAAAAAGATGATCTTTCATGGGTGTGCCGTGGGCGGGCGATGGTGGCGGCTCCCCCTCCGGCCCCTCTCCGGTGCGGCCATGGTGCCGACCCCGCAGGCCCGGTAATCGACCACCGCCGGTGGCGACCGGTCGTGCGGGAGGGACAGGGCTACCTCCGTTGAGGGAAAGGGTACGGACACCCCGGAGGTCCCGCCACTCGGGCCTCATGTGACCATCATGACGGAGGCTTGGCCGGGCATGCCTACATTCTCGTACATCTTGGTCTCTTGTCATTTATATACAAAAATTTGTCGCGATTTGCTGGTGTGGCGTTGGGTTCAGGTGGGGTGACCGTGCGCAGGCGTGGCCGTGTCGTCGACTCATCACGTCAGGGCGGCCCGATCGTTGTCACTGCGGCGGGAGGCTGTCGTCGCGAGACATGATAGGAAAATGTCGGCTATGTCCCGCTTCCCGCGCTGGAGGCGGGGGAGGAGCGCACATGCGGATCGGTCTGCAACTACCCGACTTCACCTCCCCGCACGGTTCCGGGCAGCTCGGGGAGGATCTGGCCGAGGTGGTCCGCGTGGCGGACACGGTCGGATTCGACTACCTGGCCGTCATGGACCACTTCTTCCAGATCGCGATGGTCGGTCCGGCCGAGAACGAGATGCTGGAGGCGTACACGACGCTGGGTTTCCTGGCCGCCCACAGCCGCCGCGCGAAGCTGCTGACCCTGGTCACCGGTACGGTCTACCGGGAGCCCGGCGCCCTGGCGAAGATCGTCACGACGCTGGACGTGCTCTCCGGCGGGCGGGCCTGGCTGGGCATCGGCGCTGCCTGGTACGAACAGGAGGCGGTCGGTCTCGGTCTGCCGTTCCCGCCGCTGGCCGAGCGGTTCGAACGGCTCGAGGAGACGCTGCAGATCTGCCTGCGGATGTGGAGCGGTGACGAGAGCCCCTTCTCCGGCCGGTACTACCAGTTGGCCCGTCCACTGAATTCGCCGCTGACGCGGCCGCATCCACCCATCCTGATCGGTGGGGGTGGCGAAAAGAAGACGCTGCGTCTCGTCGCCCGATACGCACAGGCGTGCAACCTCTTTCCCGGTCCCGATCTGGCGCGCAAGCTCCAGGTGCTGCGCGAACACTGTGAACGCGAGGGTCGGAACTACGACGACATCCTCAAGACCGTGGTCTTCTCCTTTGACGTCGGACCGAGGGGGGAGCATGTGGAGAGGATTCTCGACGAGCTGAACGACCTGGCCGAACTCGGTGTCCAGGCGGTTCTCGGTGGCGTGCGCGACGTCTGGCACGTCGAGCCTCTTCACATAGGAGTCGAAATGAAATAACTTGCGCG
>NZ_CDWRCM010000034.1:26336-28255 GCF_977927585.1 Frankia sp. CcWB2
ATACTCGGTGAAAAGGTGATTCCGCGGGTCGCCGGGCTCGCCGAAATCTCCTGACCCTCTGGGTGGCCGGGGCGACGCGGCCGGCCCGTCGGCCGGCCCGGCACCGGGGGCCACCGACGGCCCGGCTGGATGCCAGGGTGAACTCCGCGCGCACAGCCGAGCGGCGGTGGCTGCTGCACCGGATGCTCGCGCCGCACCGGCGCGTCCGGGCGGTGCGCGAGTTCGACGAGGTCTATCGCACCCTGCGGGAGACCGCCCCGGCCTCCGGCACCCCGGTGTTCAGGCCTCGCCCTGGGCGCGGTGCGTACCTAGCCGCCCCGTTTCATCTATGACAGAGGTAGCAGTAATATTTCTACTACCTCTGTCATAATCCGGGGTGGATTTCTTTTGTCTGTGACGGCTCGTGGTGCGGACATCGCGAGATGACGATCGGGGCGACCGTGGGGCCAACGGAGATCAACGGACTGCCGGCGCACGTCTTGCTCGTGCATGTGGTTGTCATCCTCGTGCCGCTGGCGGCGATGCTGGTGGTGCTGTCCGCGGTGTGGCCGGCGGCGCGGCGCCGGCTGGGCGTCATCACCCCGCTAGTCGCTCTGGTCGCGCTGGTGAGCGTGCCGCTCACCACCCATGCGGGGGAGTGGCTCGAGGCACGCGTGCCCTCGAACGAGCTGGTCCGCCGGCACGCCGAACTCGGCGACACCCTGCTGCCCTGGGCCGCCGGGCTGTTCGTCGCGGCCGTGGTGCCGTGGGTGCTTGCACGCCGCTCGGCCGCCACCGGAACGGAAACGGCTCCGGCGCGCACCGCGACCGGTTCCGGCCGGACGCTGCTCGTGGCGGTTCTCGCCGTGCTCAGCCTCGTCGCCGCCGCCGGTTCGGTCGTGCAGGTCTACCGGATCGGCGACAGTGGTGCCCAGGCTGTCTGGCACGGCAGCTTCAGCCGGACCCCCCTCCTGGTTACCCAGAGCGCGTCGGCGCAGCCAGTCGTCGAGTGAGGGCTCACCGCTGTCGAAGGCCGACAGGTCGTCGGAGGCAGTGATTGGTCTGGGGGCCGAGTAGCCGCTCACTCGAAGATGGATTCTTCGGCGAACAGGCGCTCCAGCCGGGGCTTGGCAGTCATCGGGCGGTCGAGGACGGCGAGGAACTCTACCCACGTCTCGTTCTCCGGCAACCTGCGGCCAAACTCGGCTGCTGGTGTGAGAAGGCGGCCGGATGGGTGGAGAGAGGGCGGGGCGTCGATGACGGCCCGGCGCGCTGCGGGCAGGTCGAGGGTGTCGGTGTCCGCGACGTCGTGCGAGCCGACAATTCGGCCAACCCTACCGTTACGTTAGAGTTGGATGTATGTGGATGGAGTCACGTCGCCAACGGAACCGATCCCCAGTGCCCTGGTCGGCAACCCGCCATCATCCGACTTCGCCTGCCGCGAGTGCCCCCTTGCAGGCGAGGAGTAATCGTGCCGTTTTCTGGCTTTAGTCGGGACGCAGTCTGGGGACGTTTCAAAGCGGCATGGCTGGCGGGTCCCACCGCGGATCTGCTGGCTGGTCTGGTGGTCGCCCTGGCCCTGATTCCTGAGGCGATCTCGTTCTCGGTCATCGCCGGGGTGGATCCCAAGGTGGGTCTTTACGCTTCGTTCTCGATGGCAGTGATCATTGCGATCGCGGGCGGTCGCCCAGCGATGATCTCGGCGGCAACAGCGTCGATGGCGCTCGTCATGGTGCCGCTCGTCCGGGATCACGGGGTCGAGTACCTCTTCGCGACGACGGTCGTGACCGGCGTCGTACAGATAATTCTCGGGCTGGTCGGGGCAGGCCGGCTGATGCGTTTCGTGCCGCGTCCGGTCATGGTCGGATTCGTCAACGCGCTCGCGATCCTCATCTTTCTCGCGCAGCTTCCTCATATTGGGTCTTCGAAGTTAACCGGGG
>NZ_CDWRCM010000035.1:0-990 GCF_977927585.1 Frankia sp. CcWB2
GCCCGCCGCCCCGCCGGGCGCCCCGCCGGGCGGCGCTGCGGGCCGCCCGCGCCCCCCGCAACTCCTCGTGCGCCTCCCGGGCCGACAGCACGGCCTCCAGGTTCGCGACGTCGTCGCTGGTGAGCACGGCGATCGTGGCGGCATGGGCGAGGCCGGCCTCCAGCAGCGTCGAGCGGACGGTGGCGTCCCCGATGATCACGGGCACCCCACGTTCACGGGCGACGGGCAGGTACCGGTTGTTCTCGTCACGCTCGATCACCACCACATGCCGGCCCGCGCGCACCAGGCCGTTCATCGTGGCGACCCCCACCGAGCCGAGCCCGCATAGGATGACATGGCCACGCACCGCTCCGGCCCGCCCGCGTCTCATCACCCGCTCCAACCGACGGCCGATGATGATGTTGGTAATGAACGCATAGACGACGGCGATCGACAGGGCGCCAAGCAGCATCAGTCCGATGCCGAACATCTGCAGCCACTCGTCGGCGGCGCCGAAGTTGAAGTCGCCGTAGCCGACCGTGGCCATCGTCGCGACCGTGAGGTAGAGCGCGTCCAGCGGGCCGAACTCGGCGGGTGCGGACTCATTGTGGCTGGCGTAGGTCAACCACAACACAACCGTACCGACCATCATGACCGTCAGTACGGCGGCGAGCGCGAACCGGAAGGGTGGGTCGAGCTCCCCACGGATCATCGAGACGATCTCCCGGAACCTGGCCACCGTACCCCGCCAGACCCCCCGAACCCCCCGGGGCTCGCCGGGATCGCCATGATCGGCCGAGCCGCCGGCCAGCGCGGCGAACAGCCGCGCGTCGTGCAGGCCCGCGACCGTCATGCCCCGCTCGTGGAACTCCGACAGCCGCCCGAGGAGCGTCAGCCGGTCGCCGGGGCGCAGCGAGACGTCGCGGGGCGGGCAGAGCTCGGGGAGGCGCGCCCCCGCGCGGCGCAGCGAGATCGGGGTCAGATCGCCATAGCGGGCCCGGAAGGCATGCC
>NZ_CDWRCM010000035.1:1380-1969 GCF_977927585.1 Frankia sp. CcWB2
ATGATCGACTCCTCGATCACCGCGAAGACCTCGGCATCGGACCGTTCGTCCATCGGGAAGGCGTGCGTCACGTCCGAGCGGACGCACGCCTCGACGAAGCTCGGCCCCGCGAGCTCGGCCCGGTTCAGCACCCGGACCTGGCTGAGCGCGTCCGCGAGCTGGTCGCCGAGCTGGCGGTTACTGATGGCCACGACGAGCCGGACACCGGGGGCCGTCTCGGCCGCGACCATCGCTGTGCCCAGGTTGTCGAGGTCCGTCTCGTGACAGGACACGACCGCGAGCGCCGCGGCGATGCCGGCCTCGCGCAGCGCCCCGGCGCCACGGGTACTCTCCACCAGGACCCGCACGCCCCACCGCTCCACCCTGCGCCGGGTGGCGGGGGCGACCCGATCGTCGATAGCCACCACCGTCACACCCGACGCCCGGAGCTGTTCGGCGAGCGGAGCCCCAGGTTGCTCAGCCCGCAGACAATGACGTGACCCGACGGGTCGGAACCACCCGAACCACCGAAGGCACCTGAACCTCCCTGACCGTTGACGGTGCCATTGCCTCCGGTCGCGCCGGAACTTCCAGAACCCGCTGCCATGCC
>NZ_CDWRCM010000035.1:2252-15369 GCF_977927585.1 Frankia sp. CcWB2
CCCCCTCCAGCACGCCGGACCGGTCCCGTCCCACTCATGCCTCGACCGGACCATCCTCAACCGAATCGGTCCGGGGCCGATCAACACCGCTCGGCACGCCGTGGCGCCGCAGCGCCGTGGGCACCTGGCCGGTCCTCGCCGGACCCGGCCGGGATCGGGCGCGCCACGGGAGGAACAGGCACCGCGCTGACCTGGGGTATGGGGATTCGTCCGCGGCCGCCAGTTTCTCATGCCGGCCCGCGGCGACGGCCAGGCACGGACCCGGTGGGCGGATCCGTCGCCTCCGATAGTCTTTTCCGACGGTGAGTGGCAAAACGGTTCGGATTCGGCTAAACAGGCAGGGCGGAGAGCGACAGCGAAGGCGAACGAAACTACTCTGGGTGAACTCCTCCAGGGTCAGTGCCAGTATGTCGTCCCGTTGTATCAACGCCCCTACAGCTGGGAACGCGCCAACCTGCGGCAACTCTGGGCCGACATCACGAGCGTGGCCGCCGCCGGTCCAGCGGCAACGCACTTCCTGGGTTCGCTGGTTCTCGCGCCGAGCCCGTCGACGACGCCAGCCGGAGTGGCGATCTGGCTGGTGGTGGACGGTCAGCAACGGCTGACGGCGCTGAGCATCCTGCTCTGCGCGATCCGCGATCATGTCCGAGATGACGATCAGATGCTCGCGGCGAAGATCGACGATCTGTACCTCATGAACAGGTACGCGGCCGGAACCGAACGTTACACTCTGCTACCGACGCGAGCCGACCGGACCGCCTGGACCGCTCTCGTCGAGCGGTCGCCGGAGGCAGGAGGCCGGGCCGGGATTGGCGACGCATACCAGTTCTTCCGCAAGGAACTCGCCGCGTTGCGCGACGCCGACGACCCGCTGGATGCAGCACTGATCGAGCAGACCATGGTCGGTCAGCTCGCAATCGTGGAGATCGCGCGCATGTCGACGACGACGTCTACCGCATCTCGCTCAACCACACCGGCCGCCGGCTCACCCAGGCGGACCTGCTGTTCAGCCGGATTCTCGATCCGGACCGGGAGGAGGACCCGGTCCTGCGGCAGGCCCTACACCGGCTGCGCCGGTGGGGGGGCGGACGTCGTCCGGCCGACCGTCCTACACGTGCTGATCGCGCATGCGAATGACCGTCTCGACGCCACCGAGGCCGCCGCGGCACTCCGGGTGGTGGAGAGCTACCTGGTGCGGCGGATGCTGGTCGGCATCGCGAGCGCCAACAGCAACCGCATCCTCATGTCGCTCGTCAAGGAGCTCGGCGACCAGACGCCGACCGCCGCCGCGATCACGCGGGTTCTCTCCGGCCCGCGTAAGAAGTTCCCGACCGATCAGCTTGTGAAGGAAGCCGTCCTGCTCAATCCCTTCTACTGGACCGGGCGCGGCCCTCAGCGCACCTATGTGTTGCGCGGCCTGGAAGAGGACTACGAGCATCTCGAACCGGTCGACTGGGGCGTGAAGCTGACGGTTGAACACATCCTCCCCCAGTCATTGTCGAGACCGGGATGGAAAGCGGTTCTCGACGCCGATGCCCACGAGGGTGAGACGCGCGACGAGCTGCACCGCAGGCTCGTCCATACTCTGGGCAATCTGACGCTCACCGCCTACAATCCGAAACTCGCCGACCACGAGTTCACCGAGAAGAAGAAGCTGCTGGCCGACAGCGGGCTGGCGATGAACCGAGAAATCGCCGGTCAGGACAGGTGGGGTCGGGAGGAGATCCAAAATCGCGGCCGGGCGCTCGCCGAGCGGATCGTGAAGATCTGGCCCGGCCCGGACGAGTCCGTGGTCCCGCCACCCCAGGACCAGCGATGGACCCTGATGATCCGGGTACTGGCTGCGATCCCACCCGGCCGCTGGACCAGTTACTCCGACGTCGCGGAGGTGATCGGGTCCCACGCCGTCGCGGTGGGAGCCAAGCTGGCCAGCGCCCGGATCTCCAACGCCCACCGCGTCCTGCTCCTGAACGGTTCCATCTCCCCGGACTTCCGCTGGCCCGATCCGGAACGCACCGACGATCCACGGGAGATCCTGGCCGCCGAGGGTGTCATTCTCAGCAGGTCGGGCCGGGCACTGGCCCGCCAACGCATGACCGCCGCCGAACTCGCCGCCGCCGCCGAACTCGAAGCCCCGGAAGAGAGCCAGGGAGCCGCCGCCGGAACCAAAGAACGTCTGTTGGCCGCCCCGGCCGCTCGGTCCGCCGTGGGGCTCGCGGTCAGCCTGTGGCCATCAGAGCGGCGTGCGGCGGCGCCCACGGACGATGCGAACTCCGGCCTCTCCTACCAGGACCGGGTCCGGGGCTGCCTGCTGGGCGGGGCGTTGGGAGACGCGCTCGGTGCGGCAATCGAATTCCAGTCGCTTGACGAGATCCGACGGGAGTACGGGACGGCGGGGGTCATCGGCCTCACGGCCGCCTACGGGGTACACGCTCCGTTTACAGATGACACCCAGATGACGCTGTTTACCGTGGAGGGTCTGATCCGGGCCTCGGTCCGCAGCCGCTCCCGGGGCATCGCCGATCCGCCCGCGGTGCTGTGGCGCGCCTACCAGCGTTGGCTCACGACGCAGCGGCGGACCGGTCCGGCCGCCGGGGAGATGGACGGCTGGTTGGCGGCGCAGCAGCTGATGTATGCCCGGCGCGCTCCGGGGAACGCCTGCCTGTCCGGGCTGGGGCGCCCCGAGACGGGCACGCTCGCGCGGCCGGCGAACCCCGACAGCAAGGGGTGCGGGGCGGTGATGCGCTCGGCCCCGTTCGGGCTGCTCCAGCGGGGCCCGGAAACCTCCTTTGACCATGCGGTCGAATGCGCCGTGTTCACCCACGGTCATCCCTCCGGGTACCTCGCCGCAGGCGCGTTCGCGTGGATCGTCGCCGCGATGGTGGACGGCGCGAGCATCACCCAGGCCACCGCATCGGCCCTCGGCCGCCTGTCGGCCGAACGCGACGGCAAGGAAGTGGCCAGAGCTCTGCGGGCGGCTCTCGGAACGGCAGCGGACGGTGCGCCCACAGCGGAACGCGTGGAATCGCTGGACGCCGGCTGGGTCGCCGAGGAGGCGCTGGCGATCGCGGTGTACTGCGCGGTGGCGGCGCCCGACGATCCGCAGACGGCGCTGCTCGCGGCGGTCAACCACTCCGGCGACAGCGACTCGACCGGCGCGATCTGCGGGAACCTCGTTGGCGCCGCCCTGGGTGAGCCGGCACTGCCGGCAGCCTGGCTGAAGGAGCTGGCGGGCTATGAGCTGGTCGGGCAGGTCGCGGACGATCTGGTAACCGAGATCGAGAACACCGCGACCGTCTCCGACGCCTCCGGCGCGGCCACCCCGGCCTGGTCCACCCGCTACCCCGGGAGCTGAGCTCACGCACATCAGATCTCCCATCGGTTCGAGCCGTGCCGGCGCTCCGTGGTGCTTCCGGCTCACCTGCTCGGGGGGACGTTAACCCGACCGTCCCCCTGCCGAAGGTCCCTTTCGGCCACCCGGGACGGCGAGGTGAGCTGGGCGGCGAGGTGAGTTACATGAAGGTGCGGATAACAACGGGCCGGCGATGGATCGGGGCGGTGGCGCTGCTGGCGGGCGCGCTGCTCGTGCTGCTGGGATGTGGCGGCGGTGCCGGTGGCGGCGGCTCCACCGACATCACCACGTCGAAGCCATCGGTGTCCGGCACCTCGCCGGCGCCTTCTCCGTCCGTGTCCTCCCGCTCGCCGGGTGGACCGGTGGTGACGTCGCCTTCCACAACCGCGACGCCGCGGGAGCCGGTCTGGTCGAGCGAACCGCGCCGCGTCGAGCATCCGCTGTACGGTAACGCGACGGTCGTCGCAGTGCGCAGCGCGCACAACGTCGCCGGCGGGATGGCTTTCGATCGGCTGACGATCGAGCTCCAAGGGCAGATCCCTGGCTACGAGGTGCGTTACGTGGCCGAGGTGCTGTCGCCAGGCGAGGGCGTTGCGGTCCCGCTCCGGGGGCAGGCGTTCCTGGAAGTGGTGTTGTTCCCGGCCGTGGCCCACGATGAGACCGGCAGGTCGACGCTGCGCACACCGCAGGCCGGCGGCGGGCTTCCCGCGCTTGTCCAGTATCGGATGACCGGCGACTACGAGGGATACGTCCATTTCGGCCTGGGGGTCGACGATCGGGTCGGCTTCCGGGTGCTCGAACTGTCGAACCCGTCGCGTGTGGTGATCGACCTCGCCGCCTGAGGTCTGCCGGTGAAGTCTGCCGGCGAGGTCTGCCGGCCGGCCTCGGCCCGTGACCTGTCGCGCTTCCCTGGCGCGGGCAGTTCCCTCTTTGCCGTCGCCGGTCATCGAGCCACACCGCGCCGCACCCCGAAAACCCAGCACAACAGCATGATCAACTTAGGCTGCCCGGCACTGGCCCGGGAACGGCCCGTTCGGCATCGGGGGTCAGGACCTTCCGCACCCGCTGTCAGGACTGGCGCGATATGGGATGCTTGGCCTCGGCAGAGAAACATACGTGCCGGTCGGGGCACGTCGGAAGGCGTGCCCGCCCTGTGGAGACCGGGAGGCTGTCATGACGTACGTCCCACCTGGAAAACCAGGCAGTATCGTCCATGTTACGGACCGGTACGAGAACTTCATCGGCGGAAAGTGGCTGCCGCCGCGGGCCGGTAAATATTCGACCAACCTTAGCCCGGCCACGGCGCAGCCGATCTGTGAAATACCGCGGTCGGCGGCGGAGGATGTCGAGGACGCCCTGGACGCAGCGCACGCCGCCGCCGGCTCCTGGGCCGCCGCGTCCCCGGCGGAGCGGGCCGAGGTGCTGACCGCGGTGGCGGATGCGATCGACGCCAACCGGGAGATGCTCGCGGTCACGGAGAGCTGGGAGAACGGCAAGCCGGTGCGGGAGACGCTGGCTGCCGACATCCCGCTGGCCGCCGACCACTTCCGGTACTTCGCCGCGGCGGCGCGCACCCTGGAGGGGTCGATCTCCGAGATCGACGGCAAGACCTACGCCTATCACTTCCACGAGCCGCTCGGGGTGGTCGGGCAGATCATCCCCTTCAACTTCCCGCTGCTGATGGCGGCGTGGAAGCTGGCGCCCGCGCTGGCCGCGGGTAACTGCTCGGTGATCAAGCCGGCGTCACCGACGCCGTGGTCGATCCTCAAGCTCGCCGAGGTGATTCAGGACGTCATCCCGCCCGGCATCGTCAACATCGTCAACGGGCCCGGCGCCGAGGTCGGCAGGGCCCTGGCCACCAGCCCGAAGATCGCGAAGATCGGCTTCACCGGTGAGACCACGACCGGCCGGCTGATGATGCAGTACGCGGCGCAGAACATCATCCCGGTCACCCTGGAGCTGGGCGGGAAGTCCCCGAACATCTTCTTCGAGGACGTCCTGGCCGCCGACGACGCCTATCTGAACAAGGCGGTCGAGGGGCTGGTGCTGTATGCGTTCAACAAGGGCGAGGTGTGCACCTGCCCGTCCCGGGCGCTGATCCAGGAGTCGATCTACGACGAGTTCATGGCGCGGGCGCTGGAACGGGTCGGCCTGATCCAGCAGGGCAACCCGTTGGACCCGGCGACGATGCTGGGCCCGCAGGTCTCCGCGCAGCAGCTGTCAAAGATCGGCTCCTACGTGGACATCGGCCTGGCTGAGGGCGCCGAACTCCTGGCCGGTGGGCACCGGACGCAGCTGGCCGGAGAGTTCGCGAACGGCTACTTCTTCGAGCCGACGCTGCTGAAGGGCCACAACAAGATGCGGGTCTTCCAGGAGGAGATCTTCGGCCCGGTACTGGCTGTCACCACCTTCAAGGACGAGGCCGAGGCGTTGGCCATCGCCAACGACACGCCTTACGGGCTCGGTGCCGGCGTGTGGACGCGGGACGGTGCCCGCCAGTTCCGGATGGGCCGGGGCATCAAGGCCGGCCGGGTCTGGGTCAACTGCTACCACCAGTATCCGGCGGGCGCGGCGTTCGGCGGATACAAGGTGTCCGGCATCGGCCGCGAAAACCACCGGATGATGCTGGAGCACTACAGCCAGACCAAGAACATGCTGGTCAGCTACGACGAGAACGCGCTCGGCCTGTTCTAGGGTCTCGGATTCCAGGGTTTCAGATTCCATTGGCATTTCCCACCGACAATTCCCCTGACTGGAGGATGTTATGAAGGCAGCAGTTGTCACCGATTTCCGGGCACCGTTGCGTATCGAGGACCGGGACGTCCCGGTGCCGGGGCCGGGGCAGATCCTGGTGCGGATGGAGGCCAGCGGCCTGTGCCACACCGACATCCACGCGGCGCGCGGTGACTGGCCGGTGAAGCCGACTCCCCCGTTCGTCCCGGGTCACGAGGGCGTCGGCGTGGTCGAGGCGGTGGGCGCCGGGGTGACCAGGCGCGCGACCGGCGACCGGGTCGCGATCCCGTGGCTCGGTCATGCCTGCGGGCGCTGCCGCTACTGCGTCGGCGGCTGGGAGACGCTGTGCGAGAGCCAGCGCAACAGCGGCTACTCGATCGACGGTGCGTTCGCCGAGTACGCGGTGGCCGACGCGGACTACGCGGTGCCGGTGCCCGGCGATGTGCCGTCGTTCGACGCCGCGCCGCTGACCTGCGCCGGCGTGACCACCTACAAGGCCGTCAAGGTAGCCGGGGTGACCCCGGCCGAGACGGTGGCCGTGTTCGGCATCGGCGGGCTGGGCCACCTGGCGTTGCAGTACGCCCGCATCGCGGGTGGTTTCACCGTCGGGGTCGACGTCACCGAGGCCAAGCTGGAGCTGGCCACCGAACTGGGCGCCGACCACGTGGTGAACGCGCGGACCGCCGACCCGGTCGAGGCCATCCAGCGGCTGGGCGGCGCCGACGTGGCGGTCGCGCTCGCCGCGTCGCCCCGTTCGTTCGAGCAGGCGTTTGCGTCGCTGCGGCGCGGCGGCCGGCTGGTCTGCGTGGCCCTGCCGGCGGATGGCACGATGTCCATCCCGATCTTCGACACGGTCCTGAAGGGGATCACGGTCAAGGGATCGATCGTCGGCACCCGCAACGATCTGGCCGAGGTGTTCCGGCTGCACGCGGCCGGCCGGACCAGGGTGATCGCTTCCGGCCGGAAGTTGGACGACGTCAACGCCTGCATGGACGAGGTCCTGGACAGCAGGGTCCCGGCCCGGCTGGTGTTCGAGTTCTGATCTGGCCCGTTCCGACCCGGCCCGCACGGCCATCGGTCCTCATCCCCGCCCCAACGGGGAAGAGAACACGAGGAGAATCCCGAAAGGGGGAAAGACCATGAGTCCGCTTACTGTGGGCGTGGCCATGGAGACCGCGCCCGGCGAGCGTCGGGTGGCCATGGTTCCGGAAGTCGTGGGCCGATTGGTCGGCTCCGGTCTCGACGTGCTCGTCGAGACCGGAGCCGGACGTGGCGCGTGGTTTCCCGACGGCGCCTATGCCGAGGCCGGCGCCACCGTCGTCGCGCGGCGCGACCTGTTCGCGCGGGCAGACGTGGTGGTGTCGGTCAGCCTCCCGGACCCGCAGACGCGCGCGTTGCTGCGCGGCGGGCAGACCCTGGTAGGGCTGCTGGTGCCGTTGCTGCAGCCGCAGGTGATGGCGCAGCTGGCCGGGGCGGGGGTGACCGCGGTGAGCCTCGACGGGCTGCCGCGGACGCTGAGCCGGGCCCAGTCCATGGACGCGCTGACCTCTCAGGCGAATGTGGCTGGGTACAAGGCGGTGCTGGTCGCCGCCGACGCCTACCCGCGTTATTTCCCGCTGCTGATGACGGCGGCCGGTACGGCCCGGCCCGCCGAGGTGCTGGTACTCGGCGCGGGCGTGGCCGGGCTGGCCGCGATCGGCACGGCCCACCGGCTCGGCGCGGTCGTCCGCGGTTATGACATCCGCCCGGAGGCGCGGGGCGAGGTGACCTCGCTCGGTGCGAGTTTCCTCGACCTGGGTGAGCCCGACCTGGGTGAGCCCGATCTGGGCGGGGTGGCCGGCGGAGCGGGTCAGGGTGGCTATGCCCGGGCGCTGACCGCCGAGGAACTGGCGGGCCAGCAGGAGGCGCTGGCTGCCGCCGTCGCCCGCCACGACGTCGTCATCACCACCGCTCAGGTTCCCGGCCGCCGGCCACCGCTGCTCGTGACGGAGGAGGCGGTCAAAACGATGCGGCCCGGGTCGGTCGTCGTGGATCTCGCCGCGAGCCCCCTCGGGGGCAATGTGGAGATCTCCGTGCCGGATGAGACGGTGGTCACCGCGGGTGGCGTCACCGTGATCGGCGCCGGCAACCTGCCGGCCCTGATGCCGGCCGCGGCGTCGGCCGCCTATGCCCGCAACGTTGCCGCGTTGCTGGGCCATCTGGTCCACGACGGCGCACTCACCATCGACACCGCCGACGAGATTCAGGCCGGGGTCGTCATCACCCACGCCGGCCGGGTCGTCCACCCCGCCACCGCCGCCCTGCTGGCCGGCGGCTCCGCGGAAAGCCAGTCTGGAGCGTGAGGACATGACCGAGACGTTGGTCACCAACCTGACCGTCCTCGTCCTGAGCCTGCTGGTCGGGTTCGAGGTCATCAGCAAGGTGCCGTCCACCTTGCATACACCGTTGATGTCCGGCGCGAACGCGATCCACGGCATCGTCGTCGTCGGCGCGATGCTGGTCGCCGCGACGGCGCACACCCCGCTGGGCTACGTCCTGGTGTTCTTCGCCGCCGCGTTCGCCGCGATGAACGTGGTGGGCGGCTACGTGGTGACGGACCGGATGCTGGAGATGTTCCACCGGCGCCCGGCCGCGGAGCGAAGCCGGCTCGCGGAGCGGAACCAGCCGGCAAGGGGGAGCCAGCCGGCAGGGGGGAGTGAGCGGTCATGAGCGGCTCGGACACGGCGATCCGCCTGCTGTTCCTGGCCGCGGCGAGCTGCTTCGTCCTCGGCCTGCACCTGATGAACTCGCCCGCGGCTGCCCGCCGGGGCAACCAGCTGTCCGCGGCCGGGATGGTGGCGGCCGTCGGGAGCGCCGTCGGGCTGCTGGCCCGGGACGGCGTCATCACCACTACCGGCCTCATCGTCCTGATCATCGGCGTGCTCCTGGGATCCGGCGCCGGCCTGTACGCGGCGCGGACCGTGCGGATGACCGCGATGCCGCAGCTGGTCAGCGTGTTCAACGCGGTCGGCGGCGGCGCGGCGGCGCTCGTCGCGTTCGCCGAGGTGGTGCGGTTGGGCGGCGCGGCCGGGCTGGCCGGGGCCTCCGGTCAGACCACCGTGACCGTCGGCCTCGACGCCGTCATCGGCGCGGTGACCTTCTCCGGCTCGCTGGTGGCCGCTGGCAAGCTGCAGGGCCTGATCAGTGGCGCGCCGGTGCTGTTCCGCGGCGCCCGACTGCTGAACGCCGCGCTGGCCGCGGTCGCCGTGACCGGCGTGGCGGCGATCGTCACTGGTCACGGTGGGACGATCGCGCTGTCGATCGTCGCGGCCGCCGCGCTGGGCTTAGGCGTGACGATGGTGCTGCCGATCGGCGGCGCGGACATGCCGGTGGTGATCTCGCTGCTGAACGCGTTCACCGGGACGGCCGTGGCGATGGCCGGTTTCGTGCTTGACAGCACCGTTCTCGTTATCGCGGGCGCGCTGGTGGGGGCGTCCGGCACCATCCTCACCGTGCTGATGGCCGAGGCGATGAACCGGTCGATCCCGGCCATCATCGTCGGTGGTTTCGGCACCGCGGACTCGACCGGAAACGCCGGCGCGGCGGCCGCGGCCCCCGTGCGGTCGGTCGCGGCGGACGACGCGGCCCTGCAGCTGGCGTACGCGTCGAAGGTCATTATCGTGCCCGGCTACGGGCTTGCGGCGGCGCGGGCCCAGCATGAAGTCGTCGAGCTCGCCGACCTGCTCACGCAGCACGGGGTGGACGTCTGCTACGCGATCCACCCGGTCGCCGGCAGAATGCCGGGCCACATGAACGTGCTGCTGGCCGAGGCGCACGTTCCCTATCCGCAGATGAAGGAACTGGCCGAGGTCAACCCCGAGTTCGCGCAGGCCGATGTCGCCCTGGTCGTCGGCGCCAACGACGTGACCAACCCGGCGGCCCGCCGTCCCGGCAACGCGATCTCCGGTATGCCGATCCTCGACGTCGACCAGGCGAAGAGCGTCATCGTCATCAAACGCTCCATGGGCCACGGCTACGCCGGCATCGACAACGAGCTGTACACCGACCCGAAGACCGGAATGCTCTTCAACGACGCGAAAGCCGGCCTGAGCGCGCTCACCGCCGCCATGAAGACACTCGTGCACTGACCTCCCCGGCGGTCCGTCCTCCCCGGCGGTCCGATGATGCTGCTCGGTCTCTTGGCAGATGGTTCACCAGGCCGTACCCTGAGCGATCCTGGCTGCACGTGGGGGCCTGCCCGACGCGACGGAAGGTGTAAGCGGCGCTGACGCTCGCAGGATCGGGACCACCTATCGGGTCCTGGACACCCACCCGGATAAGCGCCGGGCCGGCACTACGCTCCGGTCGGCGGTGGGGATTCCTGGAAGGGCCGCTTCGGAGCAACCGGCGGAGAAACCCGGGGCGAACCGGCGGGGGGACGAGGAGTGGCGAGCGCGGGAACGACGCAGGGTGCGGGAACGACGCAGGATGAGGCACCGATGACCGCGAAGACGATTCCGATCCGGTTCGCCGACGGCGCCGGGGTGGTCGACGTCGCCGAGTCGTTGTCCACCCTGAAGGGGGACGGCCGGTGCCTCTGGCTCGCCGGTGACGAGACGGTCACGATCGAACGGACGACCCTGTCGCCGGCCGGCGACGGCTTCGCCGATCACGTCAGCTTCTCCGTCGCGGACCTCCTTCCCCTGCCGGAGGAGCCCGCGGACGACGGCACCCAGCTCGAGATCGACCTCGAGGGCATGGACCGGCATGGCGACTATCTGTGGTTCGTCGGGTCGCACAGCCTGGCCCGCAAGCGGGTCCGGCCCCAGCACGCGACCGAGCAGGCCCTGGCCCGGCTGGCGAAGGTGAGCAGCAACGCCAACCGCTACCTGCTCGGGCGCATCCCGGTGATGCGGGTCCGCGGCCTGCCGACCCTGGTCGCGAGCGCACCCGACCCGGCCTCGCCCGGCGGCGGCAGGCTGACCGCGGCGGCGCTCGGACTGTCCAAGCCCACCCGGTTGACGAAGGCGCTCAAGGACGACGACCATCTCGACCGCTTCCTCAAGATCCCGAGCAAGGACAACGGGCTGGACGTCGAGGGCCTGGCCGTCGTCGGTGAACGGATCTACCTGGGGCTGCGGGGGCCGGTGCTGCGGGGCTGGGCCGTGGTCCTGGAACTGCGTCTCACCGAGGGAGACGGCCAGGACCTCCTCCTCGCGCCGATCGACGGGGACGGCCGGTATCGCAAGCACTTCCTCGACCTCGACGGGCTGGGGGTGCGCGACCTCCTCGCCTCCGGCGATGACCTCCTGCTCCTCGCCGGCCCGACGATGGACCTCGACGGCCCGGTGCGGATCTACCGCTGGCGCGGGGCCGCGCAGGCCCCCACGAGCGTCGTGGTCACCGACGAGGCGATCGAACGCATCCTGGACCTGCCCGTCGGCGAGGGCGACGACCATCCGGAGGGGATCGCCCTGATGCCCGGCGACCCGTCATCGCTCCTTGTCGTCCACGACAGCCCGGCCGCACGCCGACGCCCGCACCGTCACGAGATCCTCGCCGACGTCGTCCCGCTGCCACCGGGCTGAACGTCACGCACCCGCGGTGGGACCTTGCGTGACGGAAACGGGGGACGGATCGGAGACCGGACGGGAAAACCTCTGGACGGTCGGGCGATCCGCCGGAGAATAGCCGCGGAGGATATGCCCACGGGATGACGTTCCGTCCTGCTCATCGCTGCCGCTCGCCGCCGCTCAAGGGACGCACGTGTACGACGAGGTCGACCTGGACGCCATCACCACCAACGCGGATTTCGGCCGTGCACTGACCATCGTGCGCGAGCGCGCGGGGTTGAGCGTGCGGGAGGTGGCGCGCGCCGTCAACGTGCCGGCCAGCACGGTCGGCGGTTACTTCGGTGGCTCCCATCTCCCCGGCCTCAGGTCGGCGAACCTCGTCGAGAACATGCTGCGGGCCTGCCGGGTGGACGACCCCGACGAGATCCGCCACTGGGTCGAGACGTGGCGTCGGGTCCGGCGCGGAGCTCACGGTCGCGCGGACCCTGGCGGCGACCGGATCGGCACCGGGGACCGGATCGGCACCGGACAGGACCCGTCGACGGCGGTCACGATCAGGCCGCCGGTCCAGCGGCTCACCCACCTGCCCGCGATCCGCGGTCGAGACGGCCTGCTCGACCTGCTGGCCGGGCAGCTCCCCGCCGGACGCAGGCACGCGGTCACCGGATCCGACGCCGGTAACGGGCCGGTCCTCCCCCGGCCTGACGTCCCTCGACCGGACGTCCCCGAACCGGACATCCCTGGCTCGGACATCCCTGGCTCGGATGCCCCTGGCTCGGATGCCCCTGGACCAAAGGGCGTTCGGCCCGACGCCGACGGGGCACGGGTCCACGTGCTGCACGGGCTCGGCGGCGTGGGCAAGAGCACGGTCGCCCTCGCGCTCGCCCGCACCGCGCTCGAACGACGGGTGCGGACCTGGTGGATCAGCGCCACGGGGCCCGGCGCGGTGCGCGCCGGCATGACCGCGCTGGCCGTGGAGCTCGGCGCGACCCGCCACCAGCTGTGCACGGGCAGCCTGTCCGACCTGGTCTGGCGGCTGCTGGCGGACAGCGGACGGCCGTGGCTGCTGATCCTCGACAACGCCGACGATCCGGCCGGCGACCTGGCCCCACCCGGCGGCGACGTGCTCGACGGCACCGGATGGCTGCGGCCGGTCACCCACCCCCACGGAATGGTCGTGGTGACGACGCGCAGCCGGCTGGACTGGGAGGGCCCGTCGCCCGTCGGCGGGACCGCCCGGTCCTGGCTGCGCCTGCACCCGCTCGGCCCCCTGAACGCGGCGGACGCCGGGCTGGCGCTGCGCGACCTGACCGGGGCCGAGCCGGGTCCGCTCGCCGCGGCCGAGAGCCTCGGCCGCCGGCTCGGCGGGCTGCCCCTGGCACTCGCCCTGGCGGGCCAGTACCTCGCCGAGGCGCGGCGAATGCCGGCCGGACTCGGTGGACCGGCGGTCCCGCGGACCTACGCCGACTATGAACACGCG
>NZ_CDWRCM010000035.1:15636-18555 GCF_977927585.1 Frankia sp. CcWB2
CGGGCGGGCACCAGGCCCTGCTGCGCGGCTTCGGCGGTCCCGGCGGCGCTGGTCGTCGCCGGGAACGCGAGCTCATCGGGCCGACCTGGGAACTGTCGCTGGATCTCCTCGCCGCGCGGGGCCTGGAGCAGGCCCGGGCGCTGCTGACCCTGCTCGCCTGTTTCGGCGGGGACCCGATCCCGTTCGGCCTGCTCCTGTCCGCGGCCGTCCTCGCCGCGTCGCCGCTGTTCCCCGGCCTGCGGGCGACCGAGCGGTGGGAGCTGATCCGCGCCCTGGCCGGCCAGGGGCTGATCGAACACACGACTCCCGGCGACCCCGCCACCGCCCGGTCCGCGGCTTCCCGCCCGGATCCCCGGGTCGCGCATCAGCTGGTCCTCCACCCCCTGGTGCGCGACAGCTTCGGCCAGGCCGCGCACACCTCCGGCCGCATCGCCGACTACCTCGACGCGCTCACCGCCCTGCTCACGCGGGCGACCCGCGCGCTCGATCCGCGGGATCCGGCGACGTGGGACCGGTGGGCGATGCTCGCCGGTCATGCCACGGCCGGGCTGGAGCTGCTCCGCGCCCGGCGGCGGTGGGGCCTCGACGACCTTACCGAGGCACAACTGCCTCCGCAGCTGCTCACCCCGGCGACCCTCGCCGCCCGCTACCTGCGCGTGACCGGCCGGCTCGCCGAGGCGGACGCGGCGTACAGCTCCGTCTGGGAGACCGGCGCCCACCTGTTCGGACCAGATCATGCTGATGTCCTGTCCGTCGCGCACGACCTGCACCGGGTCCGCGCCGCCCAGGGCCGGCGCGAGGACGCCGAGAGCGGCCTTCGCATGGTGCTCGACGACCGGTTGCGCATCCTCGGCCCCGAGCATCCCGACACGCTGACGACCCAGCACTACCTCGGCCGGACGCTGCGCGAATCGGGTCGGCACGGCGAGGCGCTGCGGTGGCTCACCCACACGCTCACCACCCGTGAACGGGTCCTCGGGCCGCGGCACCGGGACACCTTGACGAGCCGGAACAACGTCGGGGACCTGCTGGTCGAGCAGGGGGCGTGGACGGCGGCCGAGGAGCTGCTGCGCTCGGTGCGGGACGATCGGGCCGAGGTGCTCGGCCTGGAGCATCCCGCCACGCTGGTGACCTGTTACCACCTGGCCCGGCTGTACCGCGACCGCGGGGACACCGAGCGCGCGGAGAAGGCGGCGACCGAGCTCACCGAGGCCTGCCTGCGAGTACTCGGACCGGATCATCCCCGTGCCCTCGCCGCGGTGGGTCTGCTCGCCGAGGCCCAGACCAACCTCGGCCGGCCGGACCAGATGACCCCGCGGGTCCAGGACGCCTACCGGCGCAGCCTGCGCCGGTAGGGGCCCACCCACGACATCACGGTGCACCTTCACGATCTCCTCGACCAGTCGAAGCGTGACCCATCGTCGTGACCCATCGTGACCCGTCCTCGTGACCCGTCCTCGTGACCCGTCGCCGGGGGGCGTTTCCCGCCGGTGCACCGCGTCGCAGGGCCGCCGCCCGCGGGCCGAGCCCCACCAGCCAGCCCCCGGCGTCGAGGCCGGCGAGACCGGCGAGGGAACCGCCGTACATCGACAGCAGAACACCGGTAACCGCGAGAAGCGCCACGGTCCCGAAACCCGAACCGGGGACGGAAAGCCCGCCGACGACGAACGGAACGGCGGGCGGCACGGCGGAGGCCGGCCGGGAAAGTACCAGGAAAAGGAACTTCCGGATCGCCGTACAAGGCCGTACGGATCGACGGCCGCTGGAGCGGGCCTCCCCCCGATGGCAGGTCCGCTCCGACGGTGAGCCGAGGGGCCGCGGTCATCAACCAGCCACCACCCGCGGCGGCGGGGGTGCAGACCATGGGCGGGCGACGCCCGCGACCCTTCAGCAGCTCCCAGATAACCGCGTGCCGGACTAACCGGAAAGACCCTGACCAGCAAATCCGTACAACGTCGTACGCGGCTTTCACCGGACGCGGCAGCGAGCGCGGGTAGGGATATGGGCCACGCGGACGACGACCGCCCCGGGGCGATCCCAGACCGCGGGATGACAACCGTGCCGTGCCGTGAGGATCACCCGGGAACACCCGGAGGCGGCAGTTTGGGCCATATCGTCGAACGGTATCCTTAGCCGTCATCAGCCCACCGACACCGAACGCCGGTAATCCGGAACCCGACCGGCGGTCCGGCGCAGCACGCCCCGACCGGCGGCATCCCGGCGGCGGCTCACCCGACCGGAACGCGTCTGTCGCCCGCGCCCTGCGTTCCCAGGAGTCATGGTTGTCTTCTGACTGGTTGAACGAGCCGCTCTGGTTGGACGAGCCACTGGTGAACGCCCTCGACGATCCCGCCGTGACCGCGCTGCGGCAATGGTGCTCCCAGACCGAGACCACCTACCGCCTGGTCCGTTAGCTTACCGGCGGCCGGTCGTCGGCGATGGTCGGGGTGGTCCTCGAAAAGCATCCGCGCCATGGTGCGCGCCAGTTCGTGATGAAGCTGGACGTCGCCCCGGCCAGCGACGCGGGGCCCCAACCCGGCGAATTCGCGCGCCACTGGCGGGCGATCGCCGACGCCCCCAGGTTCGCCGAGCGCCACCTCGCCACGCCCGTCCATCAGCCGGTCGCGGTCGGCGATGGACGATGGTTCGTCTTCCAACAGGTCGCGGGTGGCAGCCTTCGGGAGCTGGTCACGCTGCGCGCCCTGCTGGAGGCTGTCGTCCACCCGCGGCGGGCCGGGCGCCAGGGAGACTCCGGCAGCGGTCCGGCCGGTCTGTCAGGACCGGCCGGACCGGCTGAACCACGCCTGATGTTCGGACGGGCCCTGGCCGACGCCGCGGTCCTCGCCGACGTCTGCGGGGGGCTGGTCGGGTCGATCTTCGATGAGTGGGTGGGGCCTGCCCTTCTGCCGTCACTGGACG
>NZ_CDWRCM010000035.1:18828-26197 GCF_977927585.1 Frankia sp. CcWB2
TGCCGACCATCCTTGCCCGTCAGCTCGCCGAGCGGCTCGCCCCGGACAGCCGCCTGCGGCGCATCGCCGCGGCGTACCCCGGCCTCACCATCGACGCCGAAGGCGAGGACCACCCTCTGCCGAACCCGTTCGCGCTGGTCCTGGACCCATCGCGCACGGACGGTATTCGCATCCCGGCCTTCGTCGGGAAGGCCCACGGCGACCTGCACATCGAGAACATCCTGATCCCGTCCTCACTGCGCAACATCGACACGACGTACCAGCTGATCGACCTGTCGCGGTACGCGGCCGACGCCGTGCTCACCCGGGATCCCGTCCATCTGGTCCTGCACATCCTCGCCCGGACACTGTCGGAGCTGTCCGCGGCGCAACGCACCGCCGTCATCGATCTGCTGCTCGACCCGGAGCAGGACGGAGACCTCGTGCCGCGGTGGCTGTTCCTGCTCATCGACCGGGTCCGATCGGCGGCGGAGGACTGGGCACGCCGGGCCGGTCTGGTCGACCTGTGGCGCGACCAGATCCCGCTGTCCCTGCTGGCCGTCGCCCTGACCTGCCTCGGACGGGCATCCACCCGGCCGGAGGACCAGGGATGGTTCCTGCGGCTCGCGGCGAACAGCGCCGCGGTGTTCCTCGGCCGGCATCACCCCGACGGCCGGCATCACCCGGGTAGCCGGCATCCGGACCGGCCGCGCGGGGACTGGCACAACCCGGACGAGCGGCGCCCGGCGGAGACCGCGGCAACCGCGGCCGTCCCCCCTGAGGCGGCAGACCAGAAGCCCGCGGTCGTGCGGCCGTCCACGCCACAACGGCCCGGGCAATCCACGCCACAATGGCCGGGGCCGTCCGGGCGGTACGACTTCTTCATCTCGTACGCCCAGCCCGACGAGGCCTGGGCCGACTGGATCGCCTGGCAGCTGGAGGAGGCCGGTTGCCACCTACTGTTCCAGGCGGGTGACGGAACGGACGGGCCGCCAAGGATCACGATGCGTGATGGCGCCCGGCACGCCCACCGGACACTCGTTCTGCTCTCCCCCGCCTATCTCTCCTCGGTCCATGAGCAGCGGGAGTGGTGGGAGTGGCGGGCGGCCCTGGACGCGGATGACCCGACCGGGCCCGCGTGCAGACTCGTCACCGTCCTGGTCGAGGCCTGTGCCGTGCCGGCCGCATTCGATCAGGCCTCCTCGGCCCACGTCGACCTGTCCAACCTGGCCGAGGCCGACGCCCGGAAGACGCTCCTGCAGCGGCTGACCGAGCGATGAGAGAAGGATTGACGTTCCAGGCCCGCATTGACGCCGACGACCGCGGCCCAGGGCGGCCGTCGGCGTCAAATCGTGCTCAACCCTCCACATTTCGCCGGGCCGCCGGGGCGGCTGATGCGGATCCGGGGCCGGCCGGGCCCGCCACGGACATCACCACCAGCAGCTGGTCCAGGGCGACGAGGTCGCCAGGCCGGACGAGTACTTCCTTGACGATCCCGGCGCCCGCCGCCGAGACGGTGTGCTCCATCTTCATGGCCTCGACGACGACCAGCGACTGCCCATCCGCCACGGTCATCCCCGGTTCGACCAACACCGCGGTCACCGTGCCCGGCATGGGGCTACGCGCCTGCCCGCCGAGCACTGGCCCGGCCCCGGTGCCCGCCACCGGGATCACCTCGGCCAGGCCCCACGCCCCACCGTCGCGGCCAAGCCAGAGGATCCCGTCGGCGGGCTCCCACGCGTAGGCCCACCGGGTGGTGACCGCACCGATCGTGACGAGCAGCTCGTCGCCGAGCTGACTGACCGATGCGGCGACCGGCGGCCCGTCGGCGATCCGGACCCGGGCCGCATCGGGGGTGCCGCGCGCCGCGACCCGCAACGTCGACACCGTCCGCACCGCCCGCTCCCCGCCTCCCGGCTCCGCCCCATCCCCGTCGCCGTTCCCGCCCCCGTCGCCGTTCCCATCCCCATGACCGTTTCCGGCCCCGCCCTCAGCCCCAGCCCCAGCCCCGATCTCGGGTGACGCGCTGCCGCCAGATCCGGCGCCGTCGGGGCCGCCGGACGGTACTGCCCCACCGGGCAGGGCGACGTCCCAGGTCAGCCATGCGGGCTCACCGGGCCGCCAGCCGGAGGGGATGTCCCACGGGTCGACCACCGGACCGGTCGGTTGCAATGCCAGCAGCCTGGCCAGGGCGTAGCCGAGGAGCGCCTCGCCGGGCAGGTCTCCCGGGGTGAGGGCGGCGAGATCACGTTCGACGAGACCGGTGTCGAGCCGCCCGGCGACGACGTCCGGATGGGCGAGCAGCGAGCGCAGGAAGCCGATGTTGGTCGTCACTCCGAGCAGGACCGTGCCGGCGAGCGCGGTGTCGAGACGGGCGATCGCGGCGGCGCGGTCCGCACCCCAGGCGATCACCTTGGCCAGAATAGGATCGTACGTGGTGCTCACGATGTCCCCGGCCCCGATGCCGGCGTCGACGCGGATGGCCGGCCCGGCCGGTTCCCGGAAAGCCAGTACCCGACCGCCGGTCGGCAGGAATCCCCGCCCGGGGTCCTCGGCGTAGATCCGCGCCTCCACCGCGTGCCCGGTCAGGCGGATGTCGGCCTGACCGAAGCGCAACGGCTCCCCGGCCGCGATCCGGATCTGCTCGGCGACCAGGTCCACCCCCGTCACCAGCTCGGTGACCGGATGCTCGACCTGGAGCCGGGTGTTCATCTCCATGAAGTAGAACTCGTCCGGCGCGTCGGCGGACAGGATGAACTCGACCGTGCCCGCTCCGACGTAGCCGACGGCGCTGGCGACAGCGACCGCCGCCGCCCCGAGCCGCTCCCTGGTCCGCGCGTCGAGCGCCGGCGCCGGCGCCTCTTCAACAATCTTCTGGTGGCGCCGTTGCAGGCTGCACTCCCGCTCACCCAGGTGGAGCACGCTGCCGTGCTCGTCGGCGAGGATCTGGACCTCGATGTGGCGGGGGCGGGTGATGAACCGCTCCACGTACAGGGTGTCATCCCCGAAGCCGGCGGCGGCCTCCCGGCGGGCCGACGCGATCGCCTCCGGCAGCCGGGCGGGCTCGCGGACGATGCGCATCCCCTTGCCACCACCCCCCGCCGAGGGTTTGAGCAGCACCGGATAGCCGATCTGACCGGCGGCCTCGGCGATCGCGGCATCGCTCATGCCCGGCGCCGACCGGCCCGGCACGACCGGCACCCCCACCTCGGCCACCGTCCGCCGCGCGGTGATCTTGTTGCCCATCACCTGCACCGCGGCGAGCGACGGTCCGATGAAGAGCACTCCGGCCGTCTCACAGGCCTGTACGAAGGCCGCGTTCTCGGCGAGGAAGCCGTAACCGGGATGGACGGCCTCCGCCCCGGACACCCTCGCCGCCTCCAGCACGGCCTCGATGCTGAGGTAGCTCTCCTTCGCGGGCGCCGGGCCCAGCCGCACCGCGACATCCGCCTCCCGGACGTGCCGCGCCCCAGCGTCGGGGTCTGAGTAGACGGCGATGGACCGGATACCGAGATCGCGCAGTGTGCGGATCACCCGGACGGCGATTTCACCCCGGTTCGCGACGAGCACCGACGAAAACGTCAAGCCCGACGCTCCCGGCGCCCTCGGCGGCACGACGCCCGCCGACCGGGCCGGCGTGAAATGGCCATCCGGACCGTGACCGGTGCCGCCGCCTGCGTGATTCGTGGCGGACAGATCAGCCGTGGACACCCTTGATCCTCACGATTGGTTTCCTCACATCGGATGTTTCCGCACGTCAGGATGTCCCCCTCACATCCGGAAGACGCCGTAGCCCACCGGTTCCAGCGGAGCGTTCGCCGCCACCGACAGGCCCAGGCCCAGCACCATACGGGTGTCGGCCGGATCGATGACACCGTCGTCCCACAGCCGAGCGGTCGAATAGTACGGGCTGCCCTGCTCCGCGTACCGATTCAAGATCGGCGCCCGGAAGGCGGCCTCGTCAGCCTCGCTCCAGGCGACCCCCGCGGCTTCCATCTGGTCCCGGCGCACGGTCGCCAGCACCGCCGCCGCCTGCTCCCCGCCCATCACCGAGACGCAGGCATTCGGCCACATCCACAGAAAACGGGGCGAGAATGCCCGACCGCACATCGAGTAATTACCCGCGCCGAACGAACCGCCGATCACCACGGTGAACTTCGGCACCCGGGCACAGGCGACCGCGTTGACCATCTTCGCGCCATGCTTCGCGATGCCACCGGCCTCGTACTCCCGACCCACCATGAAACCGGTGATGTTCTGCAGGAACACCAACGGGATACCGCGCTGATCGCAGAGTTCGATGAAATGGGTGCCCTTCAGCGCCGACTCGCCGAAGAGCACCCCGTTGTTCGCGACGATTCCCACGGGATGGCCATGGAGGCGGGCGGTCCCGGTGACCAGCGTCGTTCCGTACTCCTTCTTCAACTCCGCGAAACGGCTGCCGTCGACGATGCGCGCGATCACCTCCCGCACATCATAGGGGGTGCGCCCGTCCGTCGGTACCGCGGCGTACAGCCCGGCCGGGTCGACCGCCGGTGCCTCGGTCGGCTCCAGCTCCCACGGCCGCGGACCGCGCGGCGCGAGGCCCGCGACGATGGAGCGCACGATCCGCAGCGCCTGGGCGTCGTCCTCGGCCAGGTGGTCGGTCACCCCGGAGGTGCGGGAGTGCAGCAGCCCGCCGCCGAGATCCTCGGCCGACACCACCTCGCCGGTCGCGGCCTTCACGAGCGGCGGACCACCGAGGAAGATCGTCCCCTGATTCCTGACTATCACCGCCTCGTCGGCCATCGCGGGAACGTACGCGCCGCCCGCCGTGCACGAACCGAGCACCGCCGCGATCTGGGAGATTCCCAGCGAGGACATTCGGGCCTGGTTGAAGAAGATCCGCCCGAAATGCTCCCGGTCCGGGAAGACCTGGTCCTGCAGCGGAAGAAACGCCCCCCCGGAGTCGACCAGATAAACACAGGGCAGCCGGTTCTGCAGCGCCACCTCCTGGGCACGCAGATGCTTCTTCACGGTCAACGGATAGTAGGTGCCACCCTTGACCGTGGCGTCGTTGGCGACCACCACGCATTCCCGACCCGAGATCCGGCCAATACCGGTGATGATGCCCGCCCCAGGAACCGGATCCTCGTAAAAGCCGTTCGCGGCTAGCGGGGAAAGCTCCAGAAAGGGGCTCCCCCGGTCGAGCAGCGCGTCGACCCGGTCGCGGGGCAGGAGTTTGCCGCGAGCCACGTGGCGGGACCGCGCCTGCTCCGACCCGCCGACCGCCGCCACCGCCAACCGCTCCTGGAGATCGGTCACGGCGTGCCAATGCCCCTCGGCATTGCGCCGTCCCTGTTCACCCGCGGCATCGACCCGACTGGTCAGGACCGGCGTGGCCGAGGACCGTCGGACCTCGTCGGACCGCCGACCGGCGATGGTTCCGGCGCGTGCTGCGCTCACAGTCACCCCCCACGGGTGGACGTCGGGCCCCGAAACAACGTTTCCAAGTTAACGACCGCTAACCTCGTCGTCAAGGCAGACGGCGGCGGGGACCATCGGGCAGGCGGCCGATCCCCATCGCCATTGCCGGACCTTCACCCCTTCACCGACATTCACCCACCACCGGGACCGAGACCAGGATCCGGCGATCCGAAATACACCGGCTGCTCCCCGGTGGCTAACTTTAGCGATGCCTGACCGGTGACGTCCGACCGGGACTTCTCGCCGTGATCCGGCGCGCCCCGCCCCTCGGCCGCCGGCCCGGCCTGCTCCCGGCCAGGTGGGCCCGAATCGGGAGTACGGCGCGCAGCCGTCACAGGTACATGCCGTGGCGGGCGTCCGGGGTGGTGGGCCGCGGCAGGCCGCGGCCGTCCCGCAGGGCGAACAGCTCTGCCAGCGTCATGCTCGACCGGACCCCCTCCGCGGAGCCCAGCCAGGACACCGCCTCGGTGTGCGGCAGGGCTCCCACCTCGATCTGGGCGAGGCAGCGACCGGGACGGACAACGGCGGGATGCATGCGCAGCAGATCCTCGTTCGTGGTCAGGGCGACCAGCACCTCGCGGCCCTGCCCGACCAGACCATCGGTGAGGTTCAGCAGTCGGGAGAGCTGCTGCCCGGCCGCACCCCGGCCGTCCCCTCGGATCAGGTCGTCGCAGTCCTCGATCACCAGCAGCCGCCACCGGTGGGTGGGTGGCCCGCCCATGCGGTCGGTCGCCGCGGCCTGGGCACCACGACTGTCCGCATCCCCGGACCTGGCATCCCCGGACCTGGCATCCCCCGACTCGGCATCCCCCGACCCGGCATCGCCGGACCTGGCATCCCCCAACCCGGCATCCCCGGACCTGGCATCGCCGCTGTCCGCATCCCCGGCCCACGCGATCCCGCCGTCGGTACCCCCGCCGTCGGTACCCCCGCCGTCGGTACCCCCGCCGTCGGTACCCCCGCCGTCGGCGCTCTCCCCCTCCGCGTCCCCGTCGTCGTCGAAGCCGATCGCGACCTCCATCAGGTAGGCGGGATCGGCGAACAGCGCCTCGGGATCCAGGACGCAGTCGACCTGGCACCAGGATCGCCATTCGTTCGCCAGGGCCCGCAGCACGGTTGTCTTCCCGGTTCCCGCCGGACCATGCAGGAGGATCAGGCGGCCGACCACGTTGTCCCGGCGAACCGCCATGAGCCGGTCGAGCGGGCCCACGGCGGCCGAGGCGTAGTTGGCGCGGATCGAAGCCCACGTCGTGGTGGCCGTCCGGCGGCTGGTCCGGATCGGACCACGCTGACTGGACAGATACCAGAAACCCATGTTGACGGCGTTGTCCGCACCGCTCTCGACGACGGACGAGCGGAGCACGTCCTCGATCACCACCCGGGCGAGCTGTTCACTCACCGCGGTGACGGTCACCTCACCACCCCCGCCGCGCCAGCGCACGGCTCGCACCGTCCAGCCCTCGCCGACCGCGAGACGTGAATCGCGGGACTCCTCGACAACCGCGCGCAGGACCCTCGCCCCTGACGGTAGCAGCGTGGCTCCCGGCCGGAGCCGGTCAACCCGGGCACTGCGGGCCCAGGGCTGCTCGGTTGTGAAAGGAGCCAGGGCGAGTGCGTCGACGACGTCGTAGGGCGTGTCCGAGTCGTCCAGGCCGACGACGAAAGGGAGCTTCATTCCTCCGCTCAGTGACTCGGAGACCATCCAGGACTTAGGCAGCGACGCCTTCTGATGTGGAACTGACACCTGTCCGATGGTCCCGGACAACTCAGCGCCCGGCCATCCCGTTGCGCGATTTACTCGGGCACATCGCGGGGGCCGTACACCGCCCGCGACCTGTCGCGTGCCTCCATCAGGGCCGATCCGAGGACGTTGCGGCCCGGCCAGCCGCCCGGGGAATCTCCCGGCCCCACCACCGGCGCGCCT
>NZ_CDWRCM010000035.1:26293-27402 GCF_977927585.1 Frankia sp. CcWB2
ACCTTAAGTAATCCATTAGTCACGCCAGGCTTCTGTCTGGGAGGTGGTCAGGATGCCAGGAGGGCGACTCATCCACCGTCGGCGCCGAAAGTCGGCGCAGCCGGAGCCGGACGACCATGCCGACACCGAGGCCAGTACCGGGGCCGGTACTGGCGACGGTGGCGCGAGGAAGCCCGGCGAAACGGGAACCGGCGCTACGGGAACCGGCGCTACGGAAGCCGGCGCTGCGGGAGCCGGCGCCACGACGAGCGGGGGCGCCCGGGTGGGCCGGGGTCCGTTCGACGCGGCGGACGCGCCCGATGACGGCCGGGCGCGGGCGGATTTCGGAGCTCTCGTGGTGCCGCGGGTGAACGGCACCCGGATCCGGGTCTCGGCCTCTGGGCCGATGCCCACCCTGGCCGCGATGGACGGGACATCCGTCCTGGAGCTGTCCGTCCTCGCCGCCCCGCGCAGCGGCGGCCTGTGGGCGTCGATCCGCGAGGACCTGGTGCTCTCGGCACCGGAGGACACGGAATGGAACGACGAGGACGGGCCCTACGGCCCCGAGCTGCGCATGCCGCTCGACACGGCCGTCGGCCGCCTGCCCGCCCGCATCTTCGGCATCGAGGGGCCGCGATGGATCCTCTGCGCGGTCATCACCGGTGCGGCCGCGGTCGACGTGACGGCGGCGCCGCTGCTGGAGGAGGTACTGGACGGGCTCGTCGTCGTCCGGGGGGACGCGGCGATGCCGGTGCGCGAGCCCATCCCCTTCGAACGTCCCGACAGATTCGAAGGTCCCGGCCGAACAACCGACACCGCCGCGGCCATTCCGGAGCAACCCCCGGAGCGCAGGATCATGACGCTGGCGCTGCGGGGAGCCAACCGCGAGGCCCCCCCACCCGCGGCGTCGTGACCCGGCCCGTCCACCACCGGCCCGGCTCAGGCCCGTGGGAAGTCGGTGTACTCCACGAGGTCGACGAAGATCTGGGCTGCGGCCCGGTAGAGATCGGTCCGGAGATGTTCATGGGCAGCACGCGGAGCTGTCCGGTCGACGGTCTTCAGCCTAACGCCGGAAGCAGACGTGCAACGGCGGCCGTTCAGAGAACGTCTGTAAACGGATTTATCAAGCC
>NZ_CDWRCM010000036.1:0-3370 GCF_977927585.1 Frankia sp. CcWB2
GGCCCTAACATGCCGCAGTCGCTCCGCCTCGGGCCGTCGCGGCCGTACCCCGGTGGTGACCGTGCCCAGGCGGGGCCGGGTTCGCGGGTGTCGATCGCTGGGATGCTGCTGACCGCGGCCCACCACGCCGTCTCCGGTGCGGAAGCGGCTGTGACCTGGGGCGATCCGATCTTGTCGGTGGCGTCGGGTAGACACCTCTCATGGCAGCAGACGAGACGACCTCCGCGCTTCCGGTGGCTTCCGGCCCGGCGTCGCCGGTCGCGCATGCTCCGGACCCGGCGGACCCGGTGCCCGGTGGGCTGCGGGAGCGCGCGGAGGAGCTGCTGCGGGCGCTTGCCGGGCCGGCCGCGGCGCTGCGCGAGGACCAGTGGCAGGCCATCGACGCGCTCGTGACCCACCGGCGCCGGGTGCTGCTCGTCCAGCGCACCGGTTGGGGCAAGTCGGCGGTGTACTTCCTCGCCACGGCACTGCTCCGCGGTGCAGCGGGACGCGCTGCACCGACGGTGATCGTCTCCCCGTTGCTCGCGCTCATCCGCAACCAGGCGGCGGCCGCGGCGAGGCTGGGCATCCGCGCCGGCGAGATTCACTCCGGCAATGTGACCGAGTGGGACGAGGTCTACGCGGCGTTGCGGTCGGGCGAGCTCGACGTGCTGCTCGTCGGGCCGGAGCGGCTGAACAACCCGACCTTCCGGGACGACTACCTGCCCGAGCTCGCCGCTACCACCGGGTTGCTCGTCATCGACGAGGCGCACTGCATCTCCGACTGGGGGCACGACTTCCGGCCCGACTACCGGCGGCTGCGTACCCTCGTCGCCGGGCTGCGTCCGGGGGTCCCGGTGCTGGCCACGACGGCCACCGCCAACACCCGCGTGGTCGAGGACGTCAGTGAGCAGCTCGGAACCTCCGCTCCCGCCGGCCCAGCGTCCGCCGGGACGTTGGTGCTGCGCGGGAGTCTCGATCGGGAGAGCCTGCGGCTCGCGGTCGTGTCGCTGCCGCAGGCCGAGCACCGGTTCGGCTGGCTCGCCGACCATCTCGGCGAGCTGCCCGGATCGGGGATCGTCTACACGCTGACGAAGGCGGCGGCGGAGGAGCTGACCATCTTTCTGCGCGGTCAGGGTCATGCCGTCACCACGTATCACGGTGGCACCGAGGCGGCCGAGCGCATCGCCGCCGAGGAGGACCTGCTCGCGAACCGGGTCAAGGCACTGATCGCCACCAGCGCGCTCGGAATGGGCTTCGACAAGCCGGACCTCGGCTTCGTCGTCCACGTCGGGGCTCCGTCGTCGCCGATCTCCTACTATCAGCAGATCGGCCGGGCCGGCCGTGCGCTCGATACGGCCGAGGTCGTGCTCCTCCCGGCGGCTGAGGACCGGGACATCTGGCGCTACTTCGCGGACACCTCTTTTCCGCCGGAGCACGTCGTCCGCCGGGTGCTCGGAGTGCTCGCGGCCGCCGACCGGCCGCTGTCGACCCAGGCGTTGCTCGCGTCCGTCGACCTCGGCCCCAGCCGGCTTGACCAGATGCTGAAGGTTCTCGACACCGACGGGGCGGTCCGGCGGGTCAGGGGCGGCTGGGCGAGTACCGGTGAGCCCTGGTCGTACGACGAGGAGCGTTACCGGCGTGTCGCCGCGGCACGGTCTCGGGAACAGCAGGCGATGCTTGACTACATCGTGACGACCGGCTGCCGGATGGAGTTCCTGCGCCGGCAGCTTGACGATCCCCACGCGGCGGCCTGCGGGCGGTGTGACCGGTGCACCGGTCGGTCGTGGTCGTCCGCGGTCTCGGAGTTCTCGCGGACGCGGGCCCGGGATGAGCTGCACCGGGCGGGCGTCCCGGTCGAACCGCGGCGGATGTGGCCGACGGGGATGGGCCGGCTCGGGGTCGACCTGGCCGGGCGTATCCCGGCGTCGGCCGGTGCCGAGCCCGGGCGGGCGCTCGCCCGACTCAGCGATGTGGGCTGGGGAAACCGGCTGCGCCCGATGTTCACGCCTGCCACCCTCGCCGCGCCCGGCTCCGCTGTGCCCGGCTCCGCTGTGCCCGGTGCCCTCGACGGCCCGCTTCCCGGCGATCTCGTCGAGGCGGTGGTCGCGACGCTCGCCGGTTGGGGATGGCAGCGGCGGCCGGTGGCCGTCGTGTCGATCGCGTCCCGGAGCCGGCCCCGGCTCGTCGCGAGCCTCGCCGAGCGCATTGCCACCATCGGACGCCTGCCGCTGCTGGGGCAGCTCGACCGGGTCGCCGACGGGCCGCACACCGGGCAGGTGCACAACAGCGCGCACCGGCTCGCCGGCCTGTGGAATGCGTTCACCGTCTCCCCGGCCCTTGCCGCCGCCCTGGGCGAGCTCGGCGGTCCGATGCTGCTCATCGATGATCGGATCGTCACCGGCTGGACGATGACGGTCGCCGCTCGACTGCTCCGGCAGGCCGGAGCGCCGTCGGTGCTGCCGTTCGCGCTCGCGGTGGACACCGCATGACCGGCCGGGAGGAAGGCTCAGACGCGGCGGAACAACAGCGCCCGCTTGACTTCCTGGATGGCCTTGGTCACCTGGATGCCGCGTGGACAGGCGTCGGTGCAGTTGAAGGTGGTCCGGCAACGCCAGACCCCCTCGCGTTCGTTGAGGATCTCCAGGCGTTCGTCGGTACCGGAGTCACGGCTGTCGAAGATGAACCGGTGGGCCGCGACGATCGCCTGCGGGCCGAAGTAGTCGCCGTCGGTCCAGAACACCGGGCACGCGGTGGTGCACGCCGCGCACATGATGCACTTGGTCGTGTCGTCGAAGCGGGCCCGGTCCTCGGCGGACTGCAGCCGCTCGCGGGTCGGCTCGTGGTCGTCAGTGATCAGGTAGGGCTTCACCGCCCGGAACGCGTCGAAGAACGGTTCCATGTCGACGATGAGGTCCTTCTCCACCGGCAGACCTTTGATCGGCTCGATAGTGATCTCCGAGCCGAGGTCCTTCACCAGCACCTTGCAGGCGAGGCGGTTGGCGCCGTTGACCCGCATCGCATCCGAGCCGCACACCCCGTGCGCGCAGGACCGGCGGAAGGCGAGCGTCCCGTCGAGGTTCCACTTGACCCACATGATCGCGTCGAGCAGCCGGTCGCTCGGATCGAACGGCACCTGGTAGCTCTCCCAGTGCGCCTCGTCGACCGTCTCCGGGTCGTAGCGACGGATCTTGAGGGTGACTGTCATCAGTACTTGCGCTCCATCGGCTGGTAGCGGGTCATGACAACCGGCTTGTAGTCTAGGCGGATCTCCGCCTCCGGCGAGGCGGCCACCAGCGGCCCCGACCGGTAGGCCATCGTGTGGCGCATGAAGTTGACGTCGTCCCGGTTCGGGTAGTCCTCACGGGAATGGCCCCCGCGGGACTCGTTG
>NZ_CDWRCM010000036.1:3640-19052 GCF_977927585.1 Frankia sp. CcWB2
TTTTTTTTTTAATGATACGCCGACCACCGTGATCTACACCGTCTAATTCGTCTGCAGCGTCAGATGTGTATAAGAGACAGCCGACGACCAGGACCTCGGCGAGGTCCAGCAGGAAGCCGAGCTCCACCGCTTCGAGTAGTTCGGTGTTGTAGCGACGCCCCCGGTCGGACACGCCCACCCGCTGGTAACGCGTCTTGAGGCCGGAGATGTCGCTCAGCGCCTGCTTGAGCGTCGCCTCCGTCCGGTACACCGAGGCGTTGACGTCCATCGACTCCTGCAGCTCGCGCCGGATCGCAGCCGCGTTCTCGGTTCCGGCGCCCGCGCGCAGGCGTCCGAGCAGGTCCTCGACGAACGACGCCGGGTTCTCCGGGAGGTCGGCGTGCCGTGCGGTCGCGTTCGCGTACTCGGCGGCGGCGATGCCGGCCCGCCGGCCGAATACGTTGATGTCGAGCAGCGAGTTGGTGCCCAACCGGTTCGCGCCATGCACGGACACACACGCCACCTCGCCGGCCGCGTACAGACCGGGCATGACCGTGTCGTTGTCCGCGAGCACCTGCGCGTCCACGTTGGTCGGGATGCCGCCCATCGCGTAGTGCGCCGTCGGCTGGATCGGGATCGGGTCGTTGTACGGTTCGATGCCGAGATAGGTCCGGGCGAACTCGGTGATGTCGGGCAGCTTCGCGTCGAGCTGCTCCGGCGGCAGGTGGGTGAGGTCGAGGTAGACGTGGTCGGCGTCCGGGCCGCAGCCGCGGCCGGCACGGATCTCGGTGTAGATGGCGCGAGCCACCATGTCGCGTGGCGCAAGGTCCTTGATGGTCGGGGCGTAGCGCTCCATGAAGCGTTCGCCGTCCTTGTTGCGTAGGATTCCGCCCTCGCCGCGGGCACCCTCGGTGAGCAGAATCCCCATCTTCCAGATGCCGGTCGGATGAAACTGGAAGAACTCCATGTCCTCCAGCGGGATGCCCCGCCGGAACGCCAGACCCATTCCGTCACCGGTCAGCGTGTGCGCGTTGGAGGTGACCTTGAAGACCTTGCCGAAACCGCCGGTGGCGAACACCACCGACTTGGCCTGGAAGACGTGGATCTCTCCGGTCTTCAGCTCGTAGGCGACCACCCCGGCCGCCGCGCCCTCCTGCAGCAGCAGGTCGAGGACGTAGAACTCGTTGAAGAACTCGATGTCGTGCTTGACGCACTGCTGGTACAGCGTCTGCAGGATCATGTGCCCGGTGCGGTCCGCCGCGTAGCAGGAGCGGCGCACCGGGGCCTTGCCGTGGTCGCGGGTATGGCCGCCGAACCGGCGCTGGTCGATGCGACCCTCGGGTGTCCGGTTGAACGGCAGCCCCATTTTCTCCAGGTCGAGGACAGCGTCGATGGCCTCCTTCGCCATGATCTCCGCGGCGTCCTGGTCGACCAGGTAGTCACCGCCCTTGATCGTGTCGAAGGTGTGCCACTCCCAGTTGTCCTCCTCGACGTTGGCCAGGGCGGCACACATGCCGCCCTGCGCCGCGCCGGTGTGCGAGCGGGTGGGATAGAGCTTGGTGAGCACGGCGGTCCGGCAGCGGGTGCCCGCCTCGATGGCGGCACGCATGCCGGCTCCGCCCGCACCGACGATGACTGCGTCGTACCTGTGGACCTGCACGCCTACCTCCATCCGTCCGATGCTGGGGTCACGAGATCACCGGCGCGTTCAGATATCGGGATCGAAGGTGAAGATGACCAGGGTGCCGAGGGCGACGACCAGGAACGCCGAGGTATAGAGCAGCGTCTTCAGCCAGAACCGGGTCTGGGGCCGCCCGGCGTAGTCGTTGATGATCGTGCGCAGGCCGTTGGTGCCGTGCAGCTCCGCCAGGAGCAGCATCACCAGGTCCCAGGTGCGCCAGAACGGTGACGCCCAGCGGCCGGCGACGAACCCGAAGTTCACCCGCTGCACACCGCCGTCGAGGATGTTCATGATGAACAGGTGACCGAGCACCAGAAAGAACAACAGCAGGCCGCTGACCCGCATGAACACCCAGGCGTAGAGCTCGAAGTTGGTGCGCGCCTTGGCGCTGCCCGGCTTCCCCCGCCGGCGGGAGAGCCCGGGGGCGCGGGGCGCGACGAGTTCCGGCGCGCGCGGGCCCGCCGGGCCACCGGGGGGAGCGGTTGCCGTCATCAGGTCGTGCTCCCGAACAGCGTCTCGAAGGTGTGCAGCAGCATTCGGGAGGCGGCCGGAACCAGCAGCACGACGAAGATGACGAGCTCGACGTACAGCATCTGCTTCTGGTACCTCGGGCCGGACTCCCAGAAGTCGATCAACATGATCCGGATGCCGTTGAGGGCGTGGTACAGCACCGCCGCGACCAGGCCGACCTCGAGCAGGTTGACGACCGGGTTCTTGTAGACCTCGATCACCTCGTTGTACGACGTGGGGGAGACCCGGACGAGAGCGGTGTCGAGCACGTGGGCGAAGAGGAAGAAGAAGACCAGGACACCGGTGATCCGGTGGGCCACCCAGGACCACATACCCTCTCGACCGCGGTACAGCGTGCCCGCTGGTGCCTTCGGCAATGAAAGCTCCTCCGGATCGGCCCAGCCGATGGGCCGGAAAGGTCATGTCTGGGGGCGCTAGGGCGCCCCGACGCATCGTCGAGACGATGGTGCATCTCACCCAGATGCTAGTGCCGGGCCTGGTGGAGGGCATGTTCGGGCCGGGCGCGTCCGGGTGAACTCGGCCACAGGCGCACTGGGACGCCCCACCCCCGGGTTCCGGTGCCATTCGGTGCCGGCCCGCTCCCCGAGCCGTCCCTCGACCGGGTCGTCAGGGTACGAGGGTGGTGGTTTCGGTCGGCGCCGGTGCCGTCGTCGGAACGACGGGCGGCGTCGTGACCCCCGGAGAGGCCGATGCCGTCCGGCTCGGCGAGGGGGTGACCCGGTCGGGTGGTGTCTGGGTCGGTGGCGGGGAGGTCTGAACCCGGGTGCTCGGCTGGGGGGTCGGGGTGGGCGTCTCCGTTGTCGGCGTCGTCGTTGGGGTCGCAGACGACGACGGCCGGGGGCGGTAGGTGTAGCGCGGGGAGTCCGGGGCGACGACCTCAGACGTGGTGGATCGTGAGGTCACGGCCGGGGGGGAGGAAGCGATGGTCGCGATGGGCGGTGGCGTGGTCTGCTGCGCGGTGACATCGTTCGGCTCGGGGGTCGAGCCGCCGGAGGTCAGTCCGACAGTCAGGGCGATGGCCGCGCCCATCACGAGCATGGCCGCTCCGGCCACGACCGCGATCGTCCGCTGTCGACGCCGCTGGGGGTCGCCCGGTCCGTGACCGTGCCCGTCGCGGCGGGGAGGCTCGGCGCGGCGCCGGGCCTCGCCGAGGGGCAACAGTCCGGCGGCGTGATTGTCGTCGTCGAACAGATCCAGGTCGGAGGTCGCCGACACGGGGGTGGCCGCGCCGATGCGGGTCACGTCGTCGTCCACCGGAGACCCCGCCACGCTGTTGAGCCCGATGCTGGTCGGCGCGTCGTGGTCGGGCTCGGGCCGCGTCCGGCCAGGCGGTGCTGCGCGGTTCTGCGGCGTGGTCCGGTCCGGCGGGATCACGTGGTTCGATGGGCCGGTGCGGCCGGGTTCCCCACGACCGGTGCGCGACTCGGCAGCGCCCGCAGCCGCCACGGCGGTCCCGTCAAGGGGGTTGAGTAGGGGATCCACAGTGACGTCGCGGTCAGCGGGGACGGGCGGCGCGGCGGCGGACGCCGAGCGGTTCGTCGGGCGCGGGACAGCCCCCTGGTCTCCCACGGCCGCCGGAGCCGCCTCGCCCGCCTGGACTCCCGCGGTCCCGGCGACACCGCCGCCCGACCCCGGCCGGGAATCTGCGGCCGGTCCGGCGCCTGCTGCCGGCTCGGCCGGGTCGTCGAGGTTCTCCAGGCCGACGTCGACGGAACTCGCGTCCGTCTCCTCGCCAGTCCGAGGACGGGCGTGCATGACCGAAGCCGGTACCGGATTCGCATTGCGCGCGATCGGGATCAGCCGCCGGCGGATCTCCGTCACGTCGGGCCGCTCCTCGGCCGGCCGGTCCATCAGGTCACTGAGCAGGTTGCGCAACGGGCCGGCTAGCCGGAAGGCCCGCCGGCGGCCCTCGACCACGGCGGTCAGTACGGCGTAGGTCTCCGGGCCCTCGAACGGCGGCTGGCCCTCGACAGCCGAGTACAGCGTCGCGCCGAGCCCCCACAGGTCGCTCGCGGGAGTGCCGGAGGAGCCCCGGACCCGCTCGGGAGCGATGTAGGCCGGGGAGCCGACCAGGGCCCCAGCGCCGGTCAGGGTCACGTCGCCCTCGGTCGCGGCGATGCCGAAGTCGGTGAGCCGCACCCGGCCGTCCCGCCCGAGCAGGACGTTCCCGGGCTTGACGTCGCGGTGGAGCACGCCCGCCGAATGGGCCGCGGCGAGCGCGTCGGTCAGCGCCAGCCCGATCGCGGCGACCTGGTCGAAGGGCAGCGGGCCCTGGTTGCGGATCACATCGCCGAGGCTGTCCGCGTCGACGAGTTCCATGATGATCCAGTGCCGCTGATGTTCCTCGACCACGTCGTACACCGAGACGATGGCGGGACTGTGCAGCCTGGCCAGGGCACGGGCCTCGCGAAGAACCCGGGCCCGGATCGCGTCGCGCTCGTTCTGCGCGCCGGCCATCGGCACGAGGATCTCTTTGATGGCGACCGGGCGCTGGAGTAGTTCGTCCTCACCGCGCCAGACGACACCGGCTCCACCACGCCCGATGGGCGTGTCGAGCCGGTATCGCTGCGCTACGTAGCGAGGTGTGCCGTGCCGGGAGGTGTCCGGGGGCACACTTGCCGATTTAGCCATCGTGTCAAGTCTGACGGATGGACTGATGCGCGCGCCGGACGGCCCGCATCTTTCCGAACACTACGGGCACCGCAAATCCGTCGATGGCCGACATCACGGACCGGGCCGGAAGGTGGCGAACAGCTGGCGCATCAACGGTTGATCTTGCAGCCACAGATCCTCCCTGGTATGCCAGTACAGGGCATACCCGTGGCCGTTGCGAATCGCACCCCGGTTGAGCACATGCACCATGACCCCGTCCGACCCGCGGTACCCGAACTCCCAGTCGGCCTGGTTGGTGCCATCCCCACCATCGCTGGGAGCCAGCCGTATCTGCCGATAATCCCGCACGCTCTGCCGGAAGCCGGCCTCGTTGCGTCGCCAGTCGCCGATGGCAGAGGTGTTTGCTTGCCTGACGCTACCGACACGTAGGAAGGACCGGGCAGCCGGGTCCACGAAGTCGACGTTTCCGGGTCCGCCGGGCCCCTCGCGGCGCTGCCAGTCCGAGGGGTACGCCACGGACCAGCCGGCGGTGGGATCGACGTAGGACACCCAGCCAGGCGGGCCCGTGACCGGGGTGGTTTCCCGAGCGACGGGCTCCCCGGCCGCCGCCGGGCCCGCCGGGGCCGACCCGCCGGCTCCGGTCGGCGACGAGATGCCGCCGGTCTGGTTGGTCGAGGTGCCGCGGCTCTTGTCGTCCGGGCCACCTGTCACCACGATCACGATGCCGATGATCGCGGCGGCGACCAGTGCCACGAGCGTCGCCACGGCGATGGTCACGCGACGCCGATCCCCGGCGTCGGGGTCGCGTGGCGGACCTCCCGCCGGCTCGATTCCCGCCGGCCTGTCGGGCGCCGGCCGCAGCCGGGCGGTCGACGGCGGGGAGGCCGGTGAGGCGGTGGCGAAGAGATTAGCCAGTTCGACGTCGCCGCCGGTGAAACCGTTGCCGTGCCCTCGGCCGATGAGCCGGGCCCGGGCCGGGATTCCGCCCAGGGCACGCATCCGGTCGATCGAGTGGATGCGCTCCAACGGCCCGGTGGGACGGGACCGAGGTGTCCGCGACGGCGTGGCCTCCTGACGCGTCTCGGTGTCCTGGCGGGCTCCGGTGTTCTGCTGAGCTGCGGCGTGCTGGCGGACCGCATCTCGTTCGACTATCTCGCGCAGTCGCCTGCGTACGACGGTGAGCGGTGGTCGGCTCGCCTCGTGCGGGGCCATCAGGTCGTCGATCACCGGTATAAGTGGTCCGGCCAGCCGGAAGGGCTGGCGTCGTCCCTGAACCAGGGCGGTGAGCACCGAAATCGGGTCACCGCCGGAGAAGGGCGGGTAGCCTTCGACGGTGGTGAACAGCGTGGCGCCCAGTCCCCACCGGTCACCCGCGGCGCTGCCGGCATCGCCACGGGCGCGTTCCGGCGGCAGGTAGGCGGGGGAGCCCATCACCATCCCAGTGCTGGTGAGCCGGGGATCCCCCTGGCTGACCGCGATGCCGAAGTCGGTCAGCCGGGCCCGGCCGTCCGCGGTCACCAGCACGTTGCTCGGCTTGACGTCGCGGTGCACCACGCCGAGCCGGTGCGCGGCCTCCAGGGCGTAGGCGAGGCTGATACCGATCCGGCACGTCTCCTCGACCGGCAGCGGTCCGCGATCGTTGATGATCGTGGCGAGGGACTGGCCGTCAACGTATTCCATGATGATCCAGGGCAGCTCGCCGTCGTCGATGACGTCGAGGACGGCGACGGCACCGGGATGATGCAGCCGACCGGCGGCGCGCGCCTCGCGTAGGACCCGCTCGCGGGTCAGGTCGCGTTCGTCCGCGTTCTCCCCGAGCGGCAGCCGTACTTCCTTGATTGCAACCACGCGCTGGAGCAGCTCGTCGGTGGCCCGGTGCACGACGCCGAATCCGCCGCGTCCGATGACCCCGTCGAGCCGGTACCGTCCCCCGACGAGGGCCACCGCTCTGGCCGAACCCGGATTGTCCGGGGACTCGCCTGCCATCCCGTCGTCCCTTCCGATCGCCGGTGGGGCTCGCATCCATGGGATCACATCGTGGCCGGACCGGGTGTCGGGCATGCTGGCGACAGCGACCGAACGGACCACGGACCTGGGGTGCAGTGTGAACGATAAAGACTGGGAGCGGTTGCGGAACGCCGCTGTCCGTGTCGCACAGAGCGCCTACGCGCCCTACTCGGGTCTGCGGGTGGGTGCTGCTGCACTGGTCGTGGATCTGCCGGACGCCGCCGGGCGTACCACCGGTGACGACCCGTGGATCGTCGTCGGCTGCAATGTCGAGAACGCGTCCTACGGCCTCGGGCTGTGCGCCGAATGCGGTCTCGTCTCGGCGCTGCACGCCAGAGGCGGTGGTCGGCTGCTGGCGTTCGCCTGCGTCGACTCCGACGGTGCGCCGTTGGCGCCCTGCGGACGGTGCCGCCAGCTGCTCTACGAGCACGGCGGGCCGGATCTGCTCGTCGCCACGGGCGACGGCGTGCGCACCATCGCGGACCTGCTCCCCGCAGCGTTCGGACCGCACGATCTACCGGGTGTCGCGTGAGCGGGAGCTTCGACGTCGTCGATCTGATCCGGGCCAAGCGGGACGGTCGACCCGTCGATCTCCGGGCCGTCGACTGGCTCATTGACGCCTACACCCGGGGTCTGGTCGCCGACGAGCAGATGTCGGCGTACCTGATGGCGGTGGTGTGGCGCGGGATGGCTCCCGCCGAGCTGGACCGCTGGACCGCTGCAATGATCGACAGTGGGGAGCGCCTGGACCTGACCGGCGTGGGACGTCCCACCGTCGACAAACACTCCACCGGAGGGGTCGGCGACAAGGTCTCGCTCGTGCTGGTGCCGCTGGTCGCCGCCTGTGGGGCCGCGGTCCCACAGCTCGCCGGGCGGGGGCTCGGTCACACCGGTGGAACGCTGGACAAGATGGAGGCGATCCCCGGCTGGCGGGCGGATCTGTCGGCCGCCCGGATGCGTGAGCTCCTCGCCGAGGTGGGTGCGGTGATCTGTGCCGCGGGTGCCGGCCTCGCTCCGGCCGACCGCCGGCTCTACGCGCTGCGGGACGTCACCGGAACCGTCGAGTCGATCCCGCTCATCGCATCGTCGATCATGAGTAAGAAGATCGCCGAGGGCACGTCGGCGCTGGTCCTGGACGTCAAGGTCGGCTCTGGGGCCTTCATGACGTTGGTGGGCGAGGCCCGTGAGCTCGCCCGGGCGATGGTCCGGATCGGCGTTGCCGCCGGGGTCCGCACCGAGGCCCTGCTGACCGGGATGGACCACCCCCTCGGCCGGACCGCCGGGCACGCGCTGGAGGTGGCCGAGGCCGTGGAGACCCTCCGTGGTGGTGGGCCGGCGGATCTGGTGGAGGTCACCGTCGCGCTGGCCAGAGCGATGATCGACCTCGTCGCCGCCGAGCTCGGCCACCGGTCCGGCGCTCTCCATGATCCCGCGCAGGTGCTGGCTGCCGGGGACGCTTTTGCGGTGTGGCGGGCGATGGTCGCGGCCCAGGGCGGCGATCCGGACGCGCCGCTTCCGGCGGCGAGCCATGTCGAGACCGTCCCCGCGCCGGCGACCGGCTATCTCCACCGCCTGGACGCCCGAGCGGTCGGCGTGGCGGCTTGGCGGCTTGGCGCGGGCCGGGCCCGCAAGGAGGACGCGGTCTCCGCGACGGCGGGCGTGCGGTGGCGGGTGGGAATCGGTGACCCGGTCACGGCCGGCGAGCCGCTGCTGGAACTGCACACCGACGACCCGGCCAGCGTCGAGCGGGCCCGGGAGGCCCTGACGGGAGCGGTGGAGGTCGCCGCGACGCCGCCCCCGAGCACACCGCTCGTCCTCGATCACCTCAGCTGAACCGATCACCTCAGCTGAACCGGTCCCGGCAGTCCGGGTCGTCATCGTGCCGTCGCTGTTCTGTCGTACCCGTGGTCTACCGTCGAGACGATGACGGAGGACATGATGACGAACGACGCACGGCCCCCGACGATCACGGTTGAGGACATCCGCCGGGTGCCGAAGGTACTGCTTCATGACCATCTTGACGGCGGGCTCCGGCCGGCCACGGTGGTCGAGCTCGCCGACGAGACCGGTTACCGCGATCTGCCGACCACGGACGTCCACACCCTGAGCACGTGGTTTCGTGGCGGCGCGCATAGCGGCTCGCTCGTCCGCTACCTGGAGACGTTCCGGCACACGGTGGGGGTGATGCAGACCCAGGAGGCCATCATGCGGGTGGCGCGGGAGTGCGCGGAGGATCTTGCGGCCGACGGCGTCGTCTACGCCGAGGTGCGGTTCGCCCCCGAGCTGCACGTCGAGCGCGGGCTGTCCCTGGACGCGGTGGTCGAGGCCGTGCTTGACGGGTTCCGGGCCGGTTCGGCCGGCACACCGCTGCACCCTCGCGCCCTGCTCACCGCGATGCGCCATCAGGCCCGCTCACTGGAGATCGCGGAGCTCGTGGTCCGGTGGCGCGATGCCGGCGTGGTCGGGTTCGACATCGCGGGCGCCGAGGCGGGCAATCCGCCCACCCGTCACCTGGACGCCTTCCAGTACATCCAGCGGGCGAACGGCCACTTCACGATCCATGCAGGCGAGGCGTTCGGCCTGCCGTCGATCTGGGAGGCCGTGCAGTGGTGCAACGCCGATCGGCTGGGGCACGGAGTGCGCATCGTCGATGACATCACGGTCGATCCGGACGGTAAGGCGATCCTCGGTGATCTCGCGAACTACGTGCGCGACGTCCGGGTGCCGCTGGAGATGTGTCCCTCGTCGAACGTGCACACCGGAGCCGCGCCGAGCATCGAACGGCACCCCATCGGGCTGCTTCGCCGGCTGCAGTTCCGGGTCACGGTCAACACGGACAACAGGCTGATGAGCGGCGTGTCGCTGTCGAGTGAGTTCGCGACCCTCGTGGACGTCAACGGCTACGGCTGGTCCGACATCCGCTGGCTCACCCTCAACGCGATGAAGTCCGCCTTCCTGCCCTTCGACCGGCGGCTCGATTTCATCAACAACGTCATCAAGCCGGGCTATGCGGAGCTTGTCTCCGCGGAGTCAGCCTGATGAGCGGTGGGCCGGTGAGGCCCGCCTCGGATGCCGTGGTGGGAGCCGATGGTTGCCCGCGATGCCCGTGGGGTCTGTCCGCGCCGGAGTACGTCGCCTACCACGATGACGAGTGGGGGCGTCCGGTCAGGGACACGGTCGGTCTGTTCGAGCGGCTGACTCTGGAGGCGTTCCAGTCCGGCCTGTCGTGGTTGACGATCCTGCGCAAGCGGCCGGCGTTCCGGGCGGCGTTCGCCGGATTCGACCCGGCCGCCGTGGCCGCGTTCGGTTCCGCGGATGTCGACCGGCTGCTCGCCGACGCCGGCATCGTCCGAAACCGCCGCAAGATCGAGGCGACGATCGCCAATGCCCGCGCCGTCCTTACGCTGGACCGTCCCCTCGAGGATCTGATCTGGTCGTTCCAGCCGGAGCCGATGGGGCGGGTGGCGCCGGCCACCCTCGCCGACGTGCCGGCGAAGACCCCCGAGTCGGTGGCGCTCGCCAAGGGGCTGCGCGCGGCCGGGTTCGTCTTCGTCGGTCCGACCACCGCCTATGCCCTGATGCAGGCCTGCGGGCTCGTTGATGATCATCTGTCTGGCTGCTGGGTGGCGGGGCGCGTGGGCTAGCCGTCAGATCTCGGCTGTGGCCGTCGGCGGCGGATCATCCGGGGAAGCCGGTCACCTGGGAAAGCCGGCGAGCACATCCGCGGAGGCGGACAGTCCGAGCCGGGTCGCGCCAGCCTCGATCATCTCGATCGCCTTCTCGGCGGTGCGGATGCCGCCCGAGGCTTTGATACCGAGCCGGCCACCCACGGCCGCCGCCATCGCCCGCACTGCGCGCACGCTGGCCCCGCCTGCCGGGTGGAAACCGGTGGAGGTCTTGACGAACTCGGCGCCGCCGGCCTCCGCTGCCCGGCAGGCGGCGACGATGCTCTCGTCCGGCAGCAGGGCCGTCTCCAGGATGACCTTGAGCACGACGTCCGGCGGCACCGACAGCCGGACCTCGGTGATTTCGGTCTCGATCGCTCGCCAGTTCTCGTCCATCGCGTTGGCGATGTCGATGACCATGTCGATCTCCGTGGCGCCGTCCGCGACCGCCCGCCGCGCCTCCTCGGCCTTGATGACGGTCAGGTGCGTGCCGTGCGGAAAGCCGATGACGGAGGCGACGCCGAAGGCCGGCCCGACCTCACCGCCGTCCCGTCGGGTACTCGCGGCGGCCAGGTAGACATGGGTCGGCGCCACACAGACGGCACCGACACCCAGCTTGGCAGCTTCCCCGCACAGCGCGAGTATCTCCTCGCCGGTGGCGGACGGCTGTAGCAGTGTGTGGTCGACTATCCGGGCTACCTCGGCGCGCCGCAGCGTGGGGCGAGCGCCGGCGGCCGGTCGGGAGGGGCACTTCTCGGGTTCCTCGCCGGGACGGTCCGATCCGGCCGGAGCCGTTGTCATACGTTGCATCATTGCCGATCGCCCGGCTTCGCGTACGAGGAGTCCTTCCGTGCAGCTGCACATCGTCGACCATCCCCTCGCGGCCTCGTCGCTGACCGTCCTGCGGGACGAGCGCACGCCCCGGTCCCGGTTCCGGCCCGTCCTGTACGACCTGGCGATGATGCTCGTGTACGAGGCGACCCGTACGCTGCCGACGATGCCGGTCACCGTCACGACTCCGCTGGCCACGACCTCCGGGGTGCGGTTGGCCGCGGAACCGGTCGTCGTCCCGGTGCTGCGGGCCGGGCTCGGCATGCTGCCGGCGGCGCTCAACCTGCTTCCCGACGCCCACACCGCGTTCATCGGGCTCTCCCGCGACGAGACGACCTTCGAACCCACGGCCTACCTGGAGGCGATGCCCACCGATCTGGCCGGCCGCCCGGTGCTGCTGCTCGACCCGATGCTCGCCACCGGCGGTTCGGCCCTGCACTGCCTGCGGCTGCTCGCCGACCGCGGGGCGCGGGGCGTCACCGTGGTCTCCGTGGTGGCAGCACCGGAGGGCCTTGCGGCGCTGGAATCCGGTGGCCCTGCGGTCGGCACGGCCGACCTGACCGTTGTGACCGCCGTGGTCGACGAGAGATTGAACGAGACGGCCTATATTGTGCCCGGGCTCGGCGACGCGGGTGATCGGATCTTCGGCGAGATGTGATCTCCGTCGCGTCCGTCGAGCAGATTGCCCGCGGCCGTGTGCAGGTGGAGCAGGCGTGCCGCGGCCTGGTCCCGAGCCGCGGGCACCGCGTCGACGGCATGCCCCGGCACCGGCTCCACGGTCTCGAGGTACACCTTTAGTTTGGGTTCGGTCCCGCTCGGGCGGAAGATCACCCGATCCTCGTCGAGGAACAGCATGAGCACGTCGGCGGGTGGCAGGACCGGATGCGCCGCGTCGGCACGGTCCATGGGGCCGGCACGGTCCACGGGGCGTGCGGGTCGAGGGGGGATCCCTCCCGCCGGTGCGTTCCCGTCCCGCCCGCCGGCCAGCAGGTCACGGACTCCGGTGACGGGACGCCCGGCGAGGCTGGTCGGCGGCTGGACCCGCAGGCGGTGCATCATCTCGTCGATCTGGGTGACGTCGTCGAAGCGCGCCGAGTGTTGCCCCGCGAGATGGACACCGAGTCGTGCGGACAACTCGTCGAGCAGGCCTGGCAGGGTCCGACCTCGTCGCTTCGCCCGCGCGGCGATCAGAGCGATGGCGAGGGCGGCGGTGATGCCGTCCTTGTCGCGGACCAGATCCGGGGCGACGGCGTATCCGAGTGCCTCCTCGTAGCCGAAGACCAGCCGCGCGTCCGCACGCATGATCCACTTGAAGCCGGTCAGCGTCTCGGCGTAAGGAACCCCGACCTCGGCGGCCAGCGCACGCAGACCGGAGGAGCTGACGATGGTGGTCGTTACCGGACCGGGGCGGGAGCGCAGGACATGATCGGCGAGAAGCAGACCGACCTCGTCACCGCTGAGTACCCGCCCTCCGACGGCGACGGCGCACCGGTCGGCGTCGGGATCGTTGGCGAGTACCAGATCGGCGTCGATGCGCTCGCCGAGCGCCAGAACCCGGTCCATCGCCCCCGCCTCCTCGGGGTTCGGCCACTGGACTGTCGGAAACTCCGGATCGGGTTCGGCCTGCTCGTGGACGACATCGGGTGCGGCGAGACCCGCGGCGGTGAACACGGCGCTGAGAACGGCTGCGCCGACACCGTGCAACGGGGTGTACGCAACGGTCAGGGCCGTCGCGTCCGTGGTCACGTCCGTGGTCACGTCTGTGCGTAGGTCGGTGGCTGTGGCTGCCCGGCCGGCGGTGGCCGCCGCGTGTATGTAGTCGTCGACGACATCCGCATCGAGCCTCCGCCAGGTCTCGGCGAGTGGGATCGCCCGGGCGGGGCCGGCAGCCGCGATCATTCCTTCGATCTCACTGTCCGCCGGAGCCACGAGCTGCGCCCCCCGCGCGGCGCCCGAGGAAGCATCACCCAGGTAGACCTTATAGCCGTTGTCGGTGGCTGGATTGTGGCTGGCCGTGACCATCACGCCGGCGTCCGCGCCCAGCCTGCGCACGGCGAAGGCCAGCACCGGAGTGGGCACCGGCCCGGGGAGTACCAGCGCCAGCAGTCCGGCACCGGCGAACACCCGGGCGCTGTCGAGGGCGAACGCCTCGCTGCGATGCCGGGCGTCGTAGCCGACGACGACGGTCGCCGTCGAGGAACTCGGTGCCGCCTGTGCTGGTGGTGTCGCCCTGCTCGTGAGCCAGGTGGCGAGTCCGGCGGCGGCGCGGCGCACCACGGCGGTGTTCATGCCGGCTGGACCGGCGCGCAGTGGCCCGCGCAACCCGGCTGTGCCGAACCGCAGCGGTCCGTGGAAACGTGTGGCCAGCTCCGCGAGCAGCGTGGCATCGTGACCCGCGCCGTCGCGCAGCCGGGCCAGTTCGGCCTGGTCGGCGGGATCCGGATCATCGGCCAGCCAGGCCTCGACCTGCTCGGCGAGTGGGCTGGGCAGGGACGTCGGGCTGGGCAGGGACGTCGGGCCTGGTCGGGACGAGGACGGCATCGCGATTCCGCCGTGGTCCTACAGCCGGGTGACGATGTCGGCGAGCAGGATACCCATGCGTTCCGCGGCGGCAGCTCCCGTGGCCAGCACCTCGAGATGATCTAGCGGCTCGCCGCTCATCCCCGCTGCGAGGTTGGTGACCAGGGACAGGGCCAGCACCTCCGCTCCGGCGGCCCGCGCCGCGATCGTCTCGTGCACGGTCGACATGCCGACCAGGTCGGCTCCCAGGAGCCGCAGCATGCGGATCTCTGCGGGTGTCTCGAAGTGTGGACCGGGCAGTCCCGCATACACTCCTTCGGCCAGGATGGGATCGACCTCGCGGGCAAGCGCCCGTAGCCGGGGGGAATAGGCGTCGGTCAGGTCGGTGAACGCCGGACCGACCAGGGGTGAGCGGCCGGTCAGGTTCAGGTGGTCGGCGACCAGGACGGGCTGGCCGACGTACATGTCCGCGCGCAGACCGCCGGCGGCGTTCGTCAGTATGACGGTCGACGCGCCGGCCGCACAGGCCAGGCGGACCGCGTGGACCACCCGGGACAGGTCATGGCCCTCGTAGGGATGTACGCGGCCCAGATAGATCAACAGGCGGCGGTCGCCGAGCTGGACGGAGCGTGTGGTCGGCTTGTGCCCGGGAACGTCGGTGTTGGATGGGAAGCCGCCGAGTTGGGTAAACGTGACCTCGGTGACGTCGGTCGCCTGCCGGGACAGTACATCGGCGGCCGGGGGCCAGCCCGATCCCAGCACAATCGCGATGTCGTGCCGGTCGGCTCCGGTCAGCTCGGCCAGGGTGGCGGCCGAGGCCGCCGCGTTCGGTTCGTCCGCCTGTGCCCTCACCCGGCGACTGTACGGGGTGCGTGGAGGACACTGACGCCCGTGCCCCTGATACCGTCCCATCGTCGTCTCCCGGCAGTGCCCTTGGAGTCCGGCGAGTTCATCGAGGTCGTGCTGCGCGGTCGGCTCACCGACCCGAGCGGGCCCGGACGGTTCACGGCGAAGGTCGAATCCTTCGTCGGACACCGGTTCGGGGCCTCGCGCTGGATCATGCTGACCGATCGGCGGCTGCTGGTCCTCGCCCCCTTCCCGCGGGAGGGCGACTGGTTCGACGTCGTCTTCGACCGTCGTGAGGTGACGGCGTCCCGAGGCGTCAAGCACGGAGATGTGATCACCGTCGAGCTCACCACTCCCCGCGGCCGTCAGGTCCTGCGCATCTCGGCCCGGCTACGCGGGGAGGCGGGCCGTTTCATCCGCGCGCTGCGCTAACGGCGAACGATCTCGCCGTGCGGCCTGTCCGGCCTGTCCGGCCCATGCGGTCGCCGGGAGCGGCGGTCTCGCGGTTACCGGCCGATAGGGTCAGGACTGGATCCCGCGCGGGCGCAGTGACATCGCCACACATCTGGCGAGAAAAGTACCCGGCGGGCCGGACCAGACTGCGATGGGAACAACGGATCGATGACTACGACCCAGTCGACCACCGGCGAGCTACCGATCCCGGTGGCGGGGGCCGCCACCTCGGGCGGGCGGCAGCGCACGGCCATGCGCACACATCTGTGCGGTGATCTGCAATCGG
>NZ_CDWRCM010000036.1:19385-21105 GCF_977927585.1 Frankia sp. CcWB2
GGCTCGGTCGACGTCCGGACCGAGTACGTGTTGCGGATCACCGGTACCGTCGCCGTCCGCCCGGAGGGGACCGCGAACCCCGCCCTGGCCACGGGCGAGGTCGAGCTACGCGACTGCGAGGTGCAGGTGCTCTCGGTCGCGACACCGCCGCCGTTCCCGCTGGACGATCGAGCCGACTCCGTCGATGAGACCATTCGTCTCGCCTACCGCTATCTCGATCTGCGCCGTGACCGGATGCAGCGCAACCTGCGGATCCGCTCGGCGGTTCTTGCGGCGATGCGCTCGGCGCTCGCCCCGCTGGACTTCGTCGAGGTCGAGACGCCGCTGCTGATGCCCTCGACACCGGAGGGAGCGCGGGAGTTCATCGTCCCGTCGCGCCAGTTCCCAGGCAGTTTTTACGCCCTCCCGCAGTCACCCCAGCTTTTCAAGCAGTTGCTCATGGTGGGCGGGACGGATCGCTATTTCCAGTTCGCCCGATGTCTGCGCGACGAGGACCTGCGGGCCGACCGGCAGTACGAGTTCACCCAGCTCGACCTCGAGATGAGCTTCGTGGACCAGGACGACGTGCTCGGCGTGACGTCGGCGGCGGTTTTGGCCGCGGCCCGGGCGGTGACCGGCGGCCCCGTGCTGCCGATCGAGCGGATGTCCTGGCACGAAGCGATGAACCGCTTCGGGGTCGACAAGCCGGACCTGCGGTTCGGCATGGAACTCATAGAGCTGACCGCGGTCTTCGCGGGTAGCGGTTTCAAGGCGTTCGCCGGGGCCGAGGCCGTCAAGGGAATCCGCGTACCCGGCGGGTCAGCCTCGCACAACCGGCGCAAGCTCGACGATCTCACCGCGCGGGCGAAGGGACTGGGCGCGAAGGGCCTGGTCTGGATGCGGGTCGGTCCCGGCGGCGAGCTGGAGTCCCCGGTGGCGAAGTTTCTCGCCGCCGAGGAACTCGCCGGCATCGTCGCGGCAACCGCGGCGGTGGCGGGCGACCTTCTTCTCCTGGTCGCCGACGAGTGGGCGATCACCTGCGAGGTGCTCGGCCAGCTTCGCAACGATCTGGGCCGCCCGCCGGCCGGCGAAGGTCCCTTGCGGTTCGTGTGGGTCGTCGACTTCCCGCTGTTCGTCGGGGTGGATCCGGGCACCGGACGGCCGAAGCCGGGGCATCACCCCTTCACCCGTCCGCACCCCGACGATGTGGACAAGCTGGAGACCGATCCGCTCGCGGTGCGTAGCCGGGCGTACGACCTGGTGCTCAACGGCTGGGAACTCGGATCTGGCTCGATCCGGATCCATGAGAGCGATCTCCAGCAGCGCATCTTCGGGATCCTCGGAATCTCGCCGGCGGAGGCGAAGGCTCGATTCGGCTTCTTCCTCATCCCTTTCGGCTACGGGGCGCCACCGCACGGCGGATTCGCGGTGGGGATCGACCGGTTGGTGGCGATCCTCGCCGGTGAGGAGAACATCCGGGAGGTCATCGCTTTTCCCAAGACCCAGTCGGGACTCGACCCGTTGACGGGCGCCCCGACGCCCGTGACCGATCGTCAGCTGCGTGAGCTGGGGGTGCGGGTGGTCACTGCACCGGCACCGGGCCCGGTAGCCGTCTGAGCGCGTCGGGCCCGGCCGATGGGCGGTGAGGTGGTCGGGCCGGGCATTGCCGCGACCAAGCCTTTGGCCAGCTCCCCGGTGGGGGGTGGTGGGGTAGGAACGGGCTGAATGGGGTAGTCACCTT
>NZ_CDWRCM010000036.1:21466-22164 GCF_977927585.1 Frankia sp. CcWB2
GAGCCGGTGGGTGACGGCTGTCTGGTGCTGGTACCGACCCCGAGATCCCGACCCGAGGAGGCTAGGTGCAGATCCCTTTCTCGTCGTCGTCGAGCACCAGTCTCGGCATCGAATGGGAGCTGCAGCTCGTCGACCAGCAATCGCGCGAACTTCGCGGCGAGGCCAGCGGGATTCTTCACGAGCTGCGGGCGAAGGCCGGGGAGCGCGAGGCGGCCAAGGCCAAGCACGAGCTGTTCGAGTCGACCATCGAGGTCGTCACCGGGGTCTGCGACTCGGTGGAGGAAGCGACCGCGGACCTGGCTGGAACCGTCTCGCTGCTGCGCGATCTGGCGGAACGGCGCGGGATCGGGCTGATGTGCAGCGGCACGCATCCGGCCAGTGACTATATGGGGCAGCGCATCACCGAGGATCATCGCTATTTCCGGCTGGTCAGCCAGATGCAGTGGTTGGCCCGGCGGCTGCTCATCTTCGGCGTCCACGTACACGTCGGAGTGCGGTCTGCGGACAAGGTCATGCCGATCGTGAACGCTCTGATGGCCTATGTCCCGCATTTTCTCGCCCTGTCGGCGTCGTCGCCCTACTGGCTGGGCGGAGACACCGGGCTGGCCTCATCCCGATCACAGGTCTTCGCGAGCCTGCCCACCGCGGGACTGCCGTACCCGTTGGAGGACTGGCCGGGTTTCGAGTCGTTCATGGAG
>NZ_CDWRCM010000036.1:22270-26548 GCF_977927585.1 Frankia sp. CcWB2
CACTGATTGTCTCCGGCACCATCGAGACGATCCGCGAGGTCTGGTGGGACATTCGCCCACATCCCAACTTCGGCACCGTGGAACTGCGGGTCTGCGATGGTCTGCCGTCCCTGATGGAGGTGGGGGCGGTCGCGGCTCTCGCGCAGTGCCTGGTTGACCGCATGAACACCCAGATCGATCGTGGGTATCGCCTCCCGACTCCGCAACGATGGCTCGTGCAGGAGAACAAGTGGCGAGCGGCCCGGTACGGTCTGGACGCACAGATCATCGTCGATGGTCGGGGCGGTATCCGGCCGGTCCGGGACGAGATCACCGATCTCGTGGAGGATCTGCTTCCGGTCGCCCACCGCCTCGGTTGTTCATCCGAGCTCTCCGACGCGCTGACCATCCTGCGGACGGGCGCGAGCTATACCCGGCAGCGGGACGCCGCCCGGCGGGCCGGTGGAGATCTCATCCGGGTCGTCGATACCCTGCTCGAAGAGATGAACATGGGCCGTCCGGTAGTCGACGGCTAGACACGTCGGCGAATACCCCGAACCGCACGCGTTCAGGGCCCGCGTGGCGTGTGCAGGGAGGAGCCCGGCCGGCAGATGAAGGTTGACGAGACCGCGGCGGTCGCCGGGTGGGTGGCCGCGCACGAATCCGAGCTGATCGCGTTGCGTCGCGATCTCCACGCCCACCCGGAGCTCGGCCGGCGGGAGCACCGCACCGCCGAGCAGGTCGAGGCGCGACTCCGGGCCGCGGGACTGTCGCCGCAGCGCCTGCCGGACCTTCCTGGCCTGTGGTGTGATATCGGTCTCGGCGTCGATCATGATCCAGACGCTCCCGTGATCATGCTGCGGGCCGACATGGACGCTCTTCCGCTCTCGGATATCAAGGACGTGCGGTACCGCTCCACCGTTCCGGGTGTGGCTCACGCTTGCGGACATGACGTGCACACGACCGTGGCGCTCGGCGCCGGACTCGCGCTTGCCGAGATCGCACGCGTGTCTACGCTGCCCGGGACCGTGCGCCTGGTGTTCCAGCCCGCGGAGGAGCTCATGCCGGGCGGCGCGTTGGACGTCATCGACGCGGGAGTGCTGAAGCCGGTGACCACGGCGATCGCGGTGCACTGCGATCCGGCGCTCGACCTGGGCATGATCGGTCTGCGGACGGGTCCGATCACCTCTGCCGCCGATGCCGTCGAAATCACGTTGGCCGGGCCCGGCGGTCACACCTCCCGGCCACAGAACACAGTCGACCTGGTGTACGCGCTCGTCCGCCTTGCGGCCGATCTTCCTGCCGCGTTGGGGCGACTAGTCGATCCCAGGTCGGCGCTCTCCCTGGTCTGGGGTCAGGTGCAGGCGGGAACCGTTACCAACGCCATCCCTCGAACCGGTCAGCTCCGAGGCACGATCCGCACTTTGTCCCGGGAGACCTGGGAGAGCGTGCCGGCGCTGGTCACTCAGGTTGCCGAGCAGCTCATCGCACCGTACGGAGCACAGATCGTGGTCGACTACCGGCGTGGCGTGCCGCCCGTGGTGAACAGCGTGGATGTCGTCGAGGTCCTTCGGACCGTCGTCGACCGTGTGTTTGGTCACGGGACCTCCACCATGGTGGCGCAATCGCTTGGTGGCGAGGACTTCGGTTGGTATCTGAACCACGTGCCGGGGGCCTTGGCCCGATTGGGCACTCGGACACCCGGCGGCCACACCTACGACCTTCACCAGGGTAGCTTCGACGTGGACGAGAGAGCGATCGGTGTGGGCGTGAAGCTGCTTGCCGGCGCGGCTCTCGATCTGCTGACCCAGACGCCACCGGCGCCGTGATGCGTCACGCAGTCGGTCGCGAACGGAGCTCGGCCACGTAGTCGGCGGGTGCCCCAGCCTTCTCCGCGGAATCGGCGATCATCTCGAGGTACCGGCGCGACGGGAGTCCTCCCTCGTAGGCGTCGAGAACATACGTCCAGGCGAGAGCCTCCCCATCGAGGGTGGAGACCCGCACCCGGATGCGGGTGTACAGGCCGGTGTCCGCGCCTTCCCAGACGTCGAGCCGTTCCAGGTCGTAACGGTCGAGATCGTACAGAAGGACGTACGCGTGGGCACCCGGAGCCTCGACGATGGTCGGCAAGGCTCCATCCCAACCGACGTTCTCACCGCCGAACGTGAGGCGCCAACCGTTGATCCATCCAGCGCCGGTCACGGGCGAATGCGGGGCCCGCTCCTTCATCTGCGCCGGGTCGAGGTTGCCGGCGTAAGCCGCGTACAAGGTCATTGTGATCTCTCGGAGGGTTACGGTGCGTGATTATAACTGTAATTTCCGCTCATGAAAGGAGGAAGATGGCCCTACCTGACATCGCTGATGTCGGACTCCGTCTGCGATCCTACGGAGCCTTCCGCACCGGCAGGAGAGCGGCCGCGGCGGCGGGGCAAGATGATAAGGAAGCGATACCGGATCGGGAGGGCACGTGACTCGCATCATCATTCTTGGTGGAGGGCCCGGAGGCTACGAGGCGGCTCTCGTTGGAGCCTCACTCGGAGCGACGGTCACCGTCATCGACTCGGACGGGGTCGGTGGTGCCTGTGTGCTCACCGACTGCGTCCCCTCCAAAACCTTGATCGCGACTTCGGAGACCATGACGAACCTTGCTCTGGCTCCCGGCCTGGGTGTCCGCCCGCATAGTCTCGGCCCTGGGCCGGAACCGGCGTTGCCCCCCGTGGCCTGGGGGATCAGTACCAGCGCGGACTCGGGCACCCGGCCGCTCACGCCCCCGGAGGTCGTCAATGTGGATGCGGAGCAGGTGTACGAACGGGTCCGTGATCTAGCCAAGGCCCAGTCCCTGGACATCGAGCGCCGGCTCGAGCGCGAGAAGGTCGATGTCGTGCACGCCTCTGGGCGTCTTGTCGGGCCGCACGCAATCGAAACCAGCGCCGGTGAAACCTTCGTCGGCGATGTGATTTTGATCGCGACCGGCGCCTCACCACGCGATCTCCCCACGGCCCAGCCGGATGGTGAGCGGATTCTCACCTGGCGACACCTCTACGACCTCAAGGAGATACCCGAACATCTGGTCGTCGTCGGTTCCGGCGTCACCGGAGCTGAGTTCGCCAGCGCGTATCGGGCGCTTGGCGCCGAGGTCACGCTGGTTTCCTCGCGCGAACGCGTGCTGCCGGGGGAGGACCCGGATGCTGCCCGGGTCATCGAGGATGTGTTCGTGCGGCGTGGGATCGAGGTGCTCAACCGATCGCGGGCGGCGTCGGTACGGCGCATCGGGGACGGTGTGATCGTCGAGCTGACCGACGGCCGGACCGTCACGGGAAGCCATGCTCTGATGGCGGTTGGTTCGGTACCCCGCACCAAGGGCCTCGGGCTGACTGACGTGGGGGTGCGGCTTGGGCCTGGTGGGCATGTGAACGTGGACCGGATGTCGCGGACCTCGGTGCCGGGTGTCTACGCGGCCGGTGACTGCACTGGAGTCCTCCCGCTCGCATCGGTCGCCGCGATGCAGGGGCGTATCGCCATGTGGCACGCCCTCGGCGAGGCCGTCACACCCTTGCGGCTCGGGACGGTGTCGTCCAACATCTTCACCGAGCCGGAAATCGCCACCGTCGGAGTCACGCAGGTGATGAAGGACACCGGGGCAGTCGCAGCCGAGGTAACCACAGTTCCACTCTTGCGGAATCCGCGGGCGAAGATGATGGGTATTGAGGACGGCTTCGTGAAACTGTTCTGCCGTCCGGGGAGTGGAAGCGTGCTTGGCGGTGTTATTGTCGCGCCGCGTGCATCCGAACTCATCCTCTCTATCTCGCTCGCGGTCGAACACGGTCTGACCGTCGATCAAATCGCACATACGTTCTCGATCTACCCGTCGCTCTCCGGCTCGATCACCGAGGCGGCTCGCGTCCTGCGTACGCGCGACTTCTTCGCGGGATTCGACAACCCGGAGTGAGCAGGGGCCCGGCAGGACCGCATGCGGAACCTCCTGCCATGTCGGGCTGCCATGCCGGGACGACGGCCGGCGCGGCGAGTACTGCCGACGCCTGCCTGTGGAGAAGGCTACGAGCAGGGCTTTTCCACCGGGCCGCGTCTGGGGGATCGTCTGTTCCCGTAGGCGCGGCCGGCGATGTCCGCGGGATGGAACCGGTTCGCGGCGTGGCTCTGACTCTCGGGCCGACGTGCCGAAGGCATCATCGTCTGAAGCATGCGGGTGAGTAAGAGGTCCGGGTGTCGTGTCGAAAAAGACACGACGGGAAGCCCGGGACGGCCGGCCGCCCCGGGCTCACACGGCTCTTCGCGGAA
>NZ_CDWRCM010000037.1:0-2335 GCF_977927585.1 Frankia sp. CcWB2
TGCCGACACCGGGCCGGACGCCGCGCGGGCCCGCCGGTTCGGCGCCGCGGGTATCGGGCTGTGCCGCACCGAGCACATGTTCCTCGGGGACCGTCGTGCCCTGGTCGAGCAGATGATCCTCGCGGGAACGCCGGCCGAGCGGACCGAGGCGCTCAGCCGGCTGCTTCCCCCGCAACGGGAGGATTTCGTCGAGATCTTCACCGCGATGGACGGTCTGCCCGTCACGGTTCGGCTGCTCGATCCGCCGTTGCACGAGTTCCTCCCGGACCTCACCGAGCTGTCCGTGTCGATCGCCGCCGCGGACGCCGCCGGAAGCCCGGTCGACGACGCCGACCGGGCGAGGCTGGCGGTCCTGCGGGGCATGCACGAGACCAACCCGATGCTGGGTCGCCGCGGCGTCCGACTCGCTCTCACCGTCCCGGGGCTGGTGGAACTGCAGGCGCGGGCGATCGCCGAGGCGCTGGTGCGCTGCCGCCGCGTGGGCGGTGATCCCCGTCCCGAGATCATGATTCCGTTCATCTCCACCGCGGCGGAGCTGGATGCCGTCCGGGACCGGGTGCGCGGGGTACTAGCCGAGGTCGGCGCCGAGAGCGGCTTGGAGATCGACCTGCCGATCGGCACGATGATCGAGGTTCCGCGGGCGGCGCTCACCGCGGACCAGATCGCCCGCCGCGCCGAGTTCTTCTCGTTCGGCACCAACGACCTCACCCAGCTGCTCTGGGGTTTCTCCCGGGATGACGTCGAGGCATCGTTGCTGCCGCGCTATCTCGACCTTGGCATCCTGGCCGGGTCGCCGTTCGCGTCGGTGGACCGCGACGGGGTGGGCGCTCTGATGAGGACGGCGGTCCGGGCCGGGCGGGGCGCCCGGCCCGATCTCGGCCTCGGCGTCTGTGGCGAGCACGGCGGCGATCCCGATTCCGTGCACTTCTTCGCCGAACTCGAGCTCGACTACGTTTCCTGTTCGCCGTTCCGGGTGCCGGTGGCCCGGCTGGAGGCCGGGCGTGCCGCGGTTCTCGGCCGGTCGGCGGTCGGGTGAGTTTCCGCCCGGCCCGTTCCCTGCCCTTTCCGGGCTGGAATCCCGATCGGGGTTGGGCGGATGAACGGGGCAGTTGCCCTATGATGTCGGTCGTGTGCCCATAGGGACGCTACTGTTCGTTCGCGTGGGCCTGTCCCGTCCTCGTCTCATCGTCAACCCGTTTCGCGCGACCTGGCACCGCGTGCCATGGTGGCGTTGGATGATGCGGGCGGTGGCGGCTGTCCTCCTCGGCATCATGGTTCTCGCCGTGGTGACGTTTTTGCAGGTCTGGTGGGTGGGCAGGGAGGATCATCGGCCCCGGTCCGACGTCCTCGTGGTGCTCGGTGCCTCGCAGTACGACGGGCGTCCCTCGGCGGTCCTCGCCGCTCGTCTCGACCACGTGCTGGAGCTCTACCGGGAGGGAGCCGCCCCTCAGGTGATCACGGTCGGTGGGAAGCAGCCGGGCGACCGTTACACCGAGGGCGAGGCCAGCGCGACCTATCGGCGGCAGCGGGGTATCCCCCCGAGCCGGGTGCTCGTCCTCCCCGAGGGTTCGAACACGCTCGGGTCGCTGACCGCCGTAGCCGGGTTGATGAACTCGCGGCACTGGCACACCGCCGTGCTGGTCACCGCTCCCTGGCACAGCCTGCGTTCCCGGACGATGGCCCGTGACCTCGGTGTCGACGCCGTCACCTCCCCGGCCGACCGGGGGCCGGCCGTCCACGGCTTCGGCACGCAGGTCCGGTACATCATCCGTGAGGGGATTGGTTACCGGTGGTATCAGCTCTTCCGCCAGGCATCACCACCTTCGGTGACCACCCGGGCCGTCTGACACCGGGTCGACGCTCGTCAGCAGCAGCGGATACGAACCCGTGACGCCTCTGACATATCAAGGCCCGCTTCGGCCCTCTTTGCCGCCGGCCGCCGCTGATACGGTTCGGATCGCCGGGTGAGGGGGTAGTGCGACACGTGGTAGTGAGGCAAAGCGGCGGAGTCGGCTGCCCGAGGCGCGAGAGAACCCTCCGGAGATTACCTTCCGGGTGTGGAACGACACTGTAAGGAGACTGGTGTGGCAACTCCCGTATCCGAGAGCACGGTCGGGACGGCCGACCTGGAGACGGTTCGGGAACTCGCGCAGCAGCTGCGGGTCGACTCGGTGCGCAGCAGCACCTCGGCGGGTTCCGGGCATCCCACCTCGTCGATGTCGGCCGCGGACGTGCTGGCGGTTCTCGTCGCGCGCCACCTTCGATACGACTGGGACAACCCGGTGGACCCGGCGAACGATCATCTGATCTTTTCGAAGGGGCACGCCTCCCCGCT
>NZ_CDWRCM010000037.1:2599-4897 GCF_977927585.1 Frankia sp. CcWB2
CTACTCCATCTTCAAGGCGGTCGGGGTCGTCGGTGACGACGAGTTGATCAATGGTTACCGCCGTTTCGGCGAGCGGCTCCAGGGCCACCCGACGCCTGTCCTGCCGTGGGTCGACGTCGCGACCGGGTCGCTCGGGCAGGGCCTGCCCGACGGCGTGGGCGTCGCGCTCGCCGGTAAGTACCTGGACAAAGTGCCCTACCGAGTCTGGGTGATCTGCGGTGACAGCGAGATGGCGGAGGGCTCGGTCTGGGAGGCACTGGACAAGGCCTCCTACTACAACCTCTCCAACCTCATCGCGATCGTCGACGTCAACCGGCTCGGCCAGCGCGGCCCGACCGAGCTCGGCTGGGACCTCGACACCTACGCCAAGCGGGTGGAGTCCTTCGGCGCCCGCGCGGTCGTCGTCGACGGCCACGACATCGCCGCGATCGACGCGGTGCTCGCCGACGCCGAGGACGTCACCCGGCCGACCGTCATCCTCGCCCGCACCCGCAAGGGCGAGGGCTTCTCCGAGGCCGCGGACGTCGAGGGCTGGCACGGCAAGCCGTTCCCCGCCGACATGGCCGACCGCGCCATCGCCGAGCTCGGCGGCCTGCGTGACCTGCGGGTTCGCGGTCCGGTGCCGCCCGCGGACCTTCCCCGACCGGCGCCGGTCGAGCGGCCCGCCATCACGCTGCCCACCTACGATCTCGGCGCCAAGGTGGCGACTCGGCGCGCCTACGGCCAGGCGCTCGCCGCGCTCGGAGCCCGCACCGACGTGGTGGCGCTCGACGCGGAGGTCAGCAACTCGACCTACTCCGAGGACTTCGCCAAGATCTATCCGGACCGCTTCTTCGAGATCTTCATCGCCGAGCAGCAGCTCGTCGCGGCGGCGGTCGGGCTGTCGGTGCGTGGCTACGTGCCCTTCGCCTCCACGTTCGCGGCGTTCTTCTCCCGGGCCTACGACTTCATCCGGATGGCGGCGATCTCCCAGGCCGACATCCGGCTGTCCGGCAGCCACGCGGGAGTCGAGATCGGCGCCGACGGGCCGTCGCAGATGGCGCTCGAGGACCTCGCCATGATGCGGGCGGTCGGCGGCTCGACGGTGCTCTACCCGAGCGACGCGACGTCCGCCGCGAAGCTCGTCGAGGCGATGACGGATCTGCCCGGGGTCAGCTACCTGCGCACCACCCGTGGCGCCTACCCCGTGCTCTATGGCCCGGACGAGCCGTTTGCCCCCGGTGGTTCCAAGGTGCTCCGCCGATCGGACGCCGACACCGTCACGCTCATCGGTGCCGGTGTCACCCTGCACGAGTCGCTGGCCGCGGCGGGCACGCTCGCGGCCGAGGGGATCGCGGCCCGCGTGGTCGACCTGTATTCCGTGAAGCCGGTCGACGCGGCGACGCTCGCCGACGCCGCCCGGGCCACCGGCGGGCGCATCGTCGTCACCGAGGATCACTACCCGGAGGGCGGACTGGCCAGCGCGGTGCTGGAATCGCTCAGCGACGGCAGCGTGCCGCTGTCGGTCCGTCATCTTGCGGTGCGGTCGCTGCCGGGTTCCGGGGCGTCGCAGGAGCTCTTGGACGCGGCCGGCATCTCCGCGAAGCACATCGTCGAGGCTGCCCGCGGCCTGCTGCGCTGACCCGTCCAGGGCCAGCGGCCGGCCGGCGGGCGGGGGAAGGCACAAGGCTGACATCCGGCGGGACCGGGGGAGATCCCCCGGTCCCGCCTTCGTCGTTGTCGCATGCCTGACCAGGCGTGAGCATGAGCAGGATCGGTGGGGACGTCCGGCGACGGGTACCTCGCACCCGGTCAGGGCACCCGGTCAGGCCTGCGCCAACCCGTCGGGCCCGGTCCCGCGGGCCGTCCGTCAGTCGTCTCCGGCTGGGGCGGGTGCTCCACCGAAGGTCATGTCGACCAGGGTGAGGTAGAGTCGGTCCGGGCGCGGCAGAAACTTGATCTTGGAAAGTGCCTGGTCCTGGCCGGCGGACTCCACGACGAACTCGCCGTACCCGAGCAACCGGCCAAGCGGGTCCCGGTTGTACGTGAGATCCGTGATCTTGGACAGTGGCATCGTCTGGACCTTGCGGAAGAAGATCCCGGACACCTTCAGTAGTCGCTTGTCAGTGATCATAAGGTGCTCGAACTGCCAATCGACGACCCCCCACAGCATCCTCAAGATCATGAAGAGGGCGAAGTACCACAGCAGCGTGGTGATGATGCCGGCGTCAACGTCCTGCGAGGCGAGCAGGATGTTCGCCACGAGCGCGAGCAGTACGGCCCCGATGGTCTGCAGGAAGACAGGTAGCAGGACCGCCC
>NZ_CDWRCM010000037.1:5378-20237 GCF_977927585.1 Frankia sp. CcWB2
AGTGTGACCGCACCATCATCACCAGGCGTTCCTGGGACGCGAGGTACTTGGTGTCGCGCTGAGCCGGGTCCGGAAGCTGGAGTCTCACCACGCCCGCAGTGTCCCAGACATCAAGAGTGGCCGGGTAGCCATTACAGAGCGGTATCGGTTACGAACTGGGACACCCCGTTACCGATGGACTGCAGCCAGTCGAAGACGCGGTCGATGATACTGGCCGCGCTGTTGGGCGCGGTCACCACGAAGAAGATGAGGAACGCGATCGCCCCATATCTAATGATCTTGTCCACGGCGGGCCTCCGGGCCGATTCGGGGAAGGGTGCGCACAAAGTATCGCCGCTGAGCTCGACGGAGGTCGCGGAATCGCGCCGATACTCTCAAGCTCGTGGTCAGTGAGTGGTATGACACCTTGGACGCGGCCCGTCGGGTCGTGGAACGCCCGAAGGCCACACCGGCCCAGCGCCGTCCCTTCGCCCGGGACCGAGCCCGGGTGCTGCACTCCAGCGCGCTGCGCAGGCTGGCGGGAAAAACCCAGGTCGTGGGCCCGCTCGACGACGACTTCCCGCGTACCCGGCTGACCCACTCCCTGGAGACCGCCCAGGTGGGCCGGGAGCTCGCCGAGGAGCTGGGAGCGGACCCCGACCTGGTCGAGGCGGCGTGCCTCGCACATGATCTGGGTCATCCCCCTTTCGGGCATAACGGCGAGCTGGCGCTTGACGAGGCCGCAGCCGCCTGCGGTGGCTTCGAGGGCAACGCCCAGAGCCTGCGCGAGCTGACCAGGCTCGAAGTCAAGATCGTCGACCGTGGCGGTCGCAGCGCGGGCCTGAACCTTACCCGGGCGACCCTGGACGCAGCGACGAAGTACCCGTGGCCGCGCCGCCCTGGGCCCCGGGCGGACAGCGCGAAGTTCGGCGCCTACGCCGACGACCTGTCCGTGCTCCGCTGGGTCCGGGAGGGCGCACCGGCCGGCCGGCGCTGTATCGAGACGCAGATCATGGACTGGGCGGACGACGTGGCCTATTCGGTGCACGACCTCGAGGACGGGGTCGTCGCCGGACACATCGATCTAGCCGCCCTCGACGATTCCGGCCGCCGGGCGGAGCTCGCCGCCGCGACCGCCGTCCGCTACCCGGGGCCGTCCGCCGAGGCGGTGGCGGCCGCCCTGGGCACCCTGCGGTGCCAGCCCTGGTGGGTCCGCTCCGAGATCACCTCGGCCCGGGGCCAGGCCGCCCTGCGGGCGATGACCAGCGAGCTCATCGCCCGGTTCGCGCACAGCGCGGTCCGTGCCACCCGGGTGTGCCATCCCGACGGTCCGCTGCGGCGCTATGGCGCGGATCTGGTGGTGGATCCGGACACCGTGGCCGAGTGCACGGCGCTCAAGGGGGTCACCGCCTGGTATGTGATGGAGCGGCCGGGTGCCCGCGCCCGGCAGTCCCGGCAGCGGGAGGTGGTCGCGGAGCTCGTGGCGATGCTCTCCCGGGGCGCGCCGGACGTGCTCGAGCCGTCGTTGCGCGCGGCCTACCGCATGGCCGCCGACGATGCGGCACGGCTACGGGTCGTCATCGACCAGGTGGCGCGTCTGACCGACGCCAGCGCCGAGCGGCGGCATGCGCTGCTGTGTGGACGACCGGCGCCGTGGGTCCTGTGAGCCACGAGTCCGGTGTGCGGGGGGTCCGGTGCGTGCCGGATCCGTGTGTGGTGGGTCCGGTGGGCGTCCGCCGCTGGCCCGATGGCCCAACGGTGTTTCGGGTGTTCCCCCGTTCGGGGGGACACCCGCTCCCTCGGATGGGGGAGTGAGCCGGTGCGCGGCCCGCGGCCCGACGTCGCAGCTCGGCACGCACGTCACGGCCACCGTCCCCAACATTCACGTGGCATGATCGGTACTGTCGTGCTTACGACACGTACCATCGCAGCGGTAGGACCGATGTGAGGGCGCCGCGTCACTCGTCGACAGGGCGGGTGGGCCGGCGGGTGGTGTTCCTAGCATCGATCCGGCGGGAATGGACGTGGCAAACATATTGACGGGCGCTCTGCCCCGGGCGAGCTACCTCTCGTTCGGGTACCCGCAGAGTCTCAACGCGGACTTGGGAGGGACGGGTGGGGGGACGAATCCGTGACGCCGACGTCGCCCTGGTCCGGGATCGCTCGCCGATTGCGGACGTCGTGGCCGAGCATGTACAGCTGCGTCCGGCGGGGCGTAACGAGCTCGTCGGGCTGTGCCCGTTCCATGACGAGAAGTCACCCTCCTTCTACGTCAATGCGGCAACCGGCCTGTTCCACTGTTTCGGATGCCAGCAGGGTGGCGACGTCTACTCCTTCGTGCGGGAGATCGACGGGCTGACCTTCCGGGAGGCGGCGGAACGCCTGGCGCGTCGGGCCGGGGTGACGCTGGCCTACGAGGGCGGTGGAACCACCGGCCGTACGGTGTCCAGCCAGCGGCAGCGGCTGCTGGAGGCGCACCGGGTGGCCGCCGAGTTTTACGCCGAGCAGCTAGGGTCGCAGGCCTCCGCGCGCGCCGGCTGGGACTTCCTCGCCGCGCGGGGATTCGATCTTACCGCGGCGGCGCGCTTCGAGGTCGGCTACGCCCCGACCGGCTGGGACACCCTCACCCGGCATCTGCTCGCCCGGCGCTTCACCGGCGAGGAGCTGGTGCTCGGGGGGCTGGCCAAACAGGGCGCCCGCGGGGGCCTGATCGACCGTTTCCATCATCGGCTGATGTGGCCGATCAAGGATCTCGCCGGTGAGGTGGTCGGCTTCGGTGGGCGACGCCTCGCCGAGGAGGACGCCTCGAACGCCGGGCCGAAGTACCTCAACACGCCGGACACGCCGTTGTTCAAGAAGGCGAACCTGCTCTACGGCGCCGACCTCGCCCGCCGTGACATCGCCCGGCGGTACCAGGTCGTGGTGGTCGAAGGTTATACCGACGTCATGGCCTGCCATCTCGCCGGGGTCACCACGGCCGTGGCGACCTGTGGCACCGCCTTCGGCTCCGAGCACGTCGCGGTGGTCCGCCGGCTGCTCATGGACTCCGACGAGCGTCGCGGTGAGGTGATTTTCACGTTCGACGGCGACGCGGCCGGGCAGAAGGCGGCGCTACGCGCCTTCGAGCACGAGGAGCGTTTCGCCACCCAGACCTTCGTGGCGGTGGAATCCTCCGGCCGCGACCCCTGCGAGCTGTGGATGAGCGGTGGCGACGGCGCCGTGCGGGATCTGGTGGCCAGCCGGGTGCCGCTGGTCGAGTTCGCAATCTGCGGGGTGCTCGACCGCTACGACCTCAACACCACCGAGGGCCGGCTCGCCGCCTTGGACGCCGCCGCGCCGCTGGTCAACCGGCTCAAGGACGCCGCGTTGCGGCACCGGTACGCGGTGAACCTGGACCGCTGGCTGGGTTTTCTCGACGAGCGGTTCGTGGTGGGCCGGGTGGCCGAGCACCGGTCGCGGCAGGGGGGCGAGCGGGCTGGCGCCCGTTCCGCGCCGATGCGCCGGCACGGGGCGGGGGCCGATGACGCGGCGGTCATCGTGGAGCGTGAGGCGCTCAAGCTGGCCGTTCAGTATCCCGGGCTTGCGGGCCCGATGTTCGACACGCTGGCTTCGGAGATGTTCGCTGTTCCCGCGCACCGTGCCGTCCATGACCTCATCGCCGAGGCCGGTGGGGTGTGCGCGGGGCTGGCGAGGTCCGGTGAGGTCACCACCTGGGTGACCGAGCTGACCGCGGCGGCTCCGGAGGAGGAGCTGCGACGCTTCGTTACTGCCCTCGCAGTGGAGAGGGTGCTGTGCGACCACGATGTGGATGATCGTTATGTCGACGAACAGATGTCGCGGGTACAGGAGTTGCATGTGACCCGTCGGATCACGGACCTGAAGTCGCGTGTGCAGCGGCTCAACGGGGTGACCGACGCCGAGGCCCTCCGCCGTGCATTCGGCGAGCTGATTGCTTTGGAGCAGCACAAGCATCAACTCCGGGAGCGGGGCGTAGGTGCCGCGTAACCTGGGTCGATCCCGAGAAGGAAGTGACGAGATTCCGCCCATGAGTCCTACCGTCCTACCCCGCGAAGCCCAGGTGGACGAGGTCAAGGACCTCATCACCCGGGGCAAGGAGATCGGGTTCCTCACCACCGAGGATGTCACGGTCGCCATCCAGGCCGCGGAGCTGCCCCCGGAGCAGGCCGAGACGGTGCTGCAGGTGCTGAACGACGAGGGCATCGAGGTACTCGAGGCGGGAGGTGAGAGCCCCGACGAGGCGGATCTGCTGGCCCGCCGTCGCCGCGAGGAGGAGGAGCTCGCCCTCAAGGCGCCGACTTCCGACCCGGTGCGCATGTACCTCAAGGAGATCGGCAAGGTCCCCCTGCTCACCGCCGAGGAGGAGGTCGATCTCGCCAAGCGGATCGAGGCGGGGCTGTTCGCCTCCGAGAAGCTGGCGGTGGCCACCAAGAAAACTTCCCCGCAGATGCGGCGGGACCTCGAGGCCATCGAACGCGACGGGCAGATCGCCAAGCGCAAGCTGGTTGAGGCGAACCTGCGTCTCGTCGTCTCGATCGCCAAGCGGTACGTCGGGCGCGGCATGCTGTTCCTGGACCTCATCCAGGAGGGCAACCTCGGCCTGATCCGGGCGGTCGAGAAGTTCGACTACACCAAGGGCTACAAGTTCTCGACCTATGCCACCTGGTGGATCCGGCAGGCGATCACGCGGGCCATCGCCGACCAGGCACGCACCATCCGTATCCCGGTGCACATGGTCGAGACCATCAACAAGCTGATCCGCATCCAGCGGCAGCTCCTGCAGGACCTCGGCCGGGAGCCGAGTCCGGAGGAGATCGCCAAGGAGATGGATCTCACTCCGGACAAGGTGCGTGAGATCCTCAAGGTCTCACAGGAGCCGGTGTCGCTGGAGACCCCCATCGGTGAGGAGGAGGACTCCCACCTCGGGGACTTCATCGAGGACTGCGACGCCGTCGTCCCGGTAGACGCGGCTAGCTTCATCCTGCTTCAGGAGCAGCTCGACTCGGTCCTGCACACCCTGTCCGACCGGGAGAAGAAGGTCATCCAGCTGCGCTTCGGGCTCACTGACGGGCACCCGCGTACGTTGGAGGAGGTCGGGCGCGAGTTTGGGGTCACCCGGGAGCGCATCCGCCAGATCGAGTCGAAGACGCTGTCCAAGCTTCGGCACCCCTCCCGGTCGCAGAAGCTGCGCGACTACCTGGAGTAGGAGCGGCCGGCAACCATTTCCGGCTGTTGACTGCCGATAGTGTTATGGTTACCTCTGGTCGATGTTTGATATTCGTATCGGGTTCGGTATCGGGGTTTACTGACCTGTGTGTCGCGTCGCGTGAGGATCAGTCCGATCCGTTCGATGCATTTTTCATGATCAGGCGGGTTCCTCGATGACCGTCCGGATCATTCAGGCCCGGGATGGACGCTCTCGTCGTGATCCGGATCCGGGAGTCACGCCGATCCGGTGGGAGTATTGACCCGTGTCGCCCCCCGCCGGGTTCCGGCACCCGTGGGCTGGACCGGGATGTCCCGGCCCTCGCTGCTCGGTAGCCGTCCGGTCAGGGCGGTGAAAACCGTGCGGAGGTAGTCGTCGGGCCGGGTGGCGGCCTCGGCCCACTCCGCGGCGCGCCGGCCGACGCGGGCCAGTCGCGCTCGGTCGGCGAGCATGCCGTGCAGGACGTCCGCCAGCGCCTGCGCCGACTCGTCCATCGGCGTCTGCCCGGTCACGCCGTCCTGGTAGGCGTCGTGGCTACCGCCTGAGGCGGGTCCGATCACCGCGCACCCGGCGAGCTGCGCCTCGAGCAGCACGATGCCGTAACCCTCGCCGCTGATCCGTGGCCCGCGCGAGCGGGTGCGGGTGCACAGCGCGAACAGGTCGGCGGTGGCGTAGAGACGTGCCAACGCGTCGTCGGCCGGGGACTCGTGCAGCTCGGTGTCGGGGTGCGCGGACACCAGCTCGTGCAGGGCCCCGGGTGCCGGGCCCTGCCCGGCGAACACCAGCCGGACCGGGCCGAGAGTGGCCCGGACGGACTCCACGGCCTCCAGCAGGACCCCCGCACCCTTGCCCACCCAGTCACTGAGCCGGAACACGCTCAGCATGGTCGGTACCGGGGACAACGGCCGGCGGCGGCTCGCCTCGGCCAGCAGGGTCGCCCGCCACGTCGGTGAGATGCCCGGCCGGAGGATGGGCGCCAGCCCCAGCGTCGACAGCGCGCCGGCGCTGTAGGAACTGATCGTGACCGGGCGCAGGAGCGGGTCGGCGCGCAGGATCGCGCGGTCGGTGCGGCGCATGCCCCAGATGTCGGTGCCGTAGAGCAGCACTGGGCCGAGGCGGGCCCGGGACAGTCGGACGGCTGCCGCCGCGACGGGGATGAGGTTGGCGTGCCCGGCGACCACACTGTCGGCCTGGCCGAAGCGGCGCGCCGCAGCGAGCGCGCGCGACGCGAAGCGCGCCCTGATCGCCGGGGTCAGCTCGACGCCTGGCTCCAGCATGTCGACCCGCAGGAGATCGGCCCCACCGGCCCGCAGTGTCTCCTCGACCGTCGAAAGATAACGCTCGATCCCACCACCGAGGCCGCGGGAACTGCTCAGCAGCAGAACCCGGGCAGGTCGATCGGTGAGGGAGGCGGTCGGGGCGGTGGATCGGCGCGAGATCTGCACGGAGAGTGATTTTAATATTTCTCCAGGTGCTAGTCCTGTGTTGTGGAGCGTGTCATAGTAACGTTTCGAGTTCTCTTGACTGCCTGTAGCTTCTCCGATGATGGCGACAAGGGGTCGTGTATGGAAGCCGATCTGCGGTACCGCAACGGTGGTAACCCGCCTCTCCTCGATCTGATCGACATACCGGCGGGTAAGGCGCTGGACTGTGGGTGCGGAGCCGGGGACAACGCGCGGCTGCTGAGGGCCCGGGGCTGGCGGGTGACGGGGGTGACGATTGATCCGTCCGAGCGGGCCGCCGCCGCGGCCGAGTGCGACCACGTCGAACTTGCTGATCTGAGCGCCGGGCTGCCCTTCGTCCCCGACGGGAGTCACCAGCTCGTGCTGCTTTCCCACATCCTCGAGCACCTGGCGGATCCGGTGCCGTTGCTCGTCGAGGCCCGGCGGGCGCTGGCACCCGGCGGCCGGGTCCTGGTAGCGCTGCCGAACGTGCTGCACTACCGGCAGCGCGCGCTGTTCCTGCGGGGTCGGTTCGAGTACACCGAGACCGGTCTCATGGACGCTACCCACCTGCGATTTTACACCGTCGACTCGGCACGGCGGCTGTTGGAGGACAACGGACTGCGCATCGTCGCCACCGCCACCACCGGTGGTCTGCCGTGGTGGCGCACCCGTGAGCTGCTCCCCGGGGACCTGGTGCGGCGGTGGGATCGCCGCGTGCTGGACCGGTGGCCGAACATGTTCGCCTGGCAGGCGCTGTTCCTCGCGGCGCCACAGGCGACGCGCCGGACCGGCGCCCCCGGCGTTGCCGTGATGCGGCAACGGTCCGCGCCTGGTGGCCGGCCCGGCTACGGCCAGCTTGTCCAGTGAGCGGCGCGCGGCTCGTCGTCACGTGCCTCTCCCGGCGGGGGAAGCATCGAGAGACCGTCCAGCAGGCCGTGGAGGACGAGGGCCGAGGTTCGGGTACCGTGCCCGAGGAGCATGTCCAGGGCGACGGCGCGGGGTAGCACGACGACCGCCGTCGCCAGGGCGATCAAGGCGGCCCGGGCCCGCCATCCGCGGACCCGGGCGAACCAGAGCCGGTTGCGCACCCCGTAATAGGCGTCGCCACGCCGGGGGACGGTCGTGCTCCCGATGTGCCGTGCACGGTGCGGACTGACCACGACGCTCCATCCGGCTTCCCGGACGCGGTAACAGAAGTCGACATCCTCGAACCCGAGGTAGTAACGGCCGTCCAGGGGGATCCGCCGCAGGCAGTCCGCCTTGACGAACATGATCGTGCCTGCGACCCAGTCGGCCTCCAGGGGTCGGTCGCCGGGGGGGCGCCGGGCCTTCGGTGCCGCCAGGACCGGGCTCAGCCGCGCCGGGCCCGAGCGCCGACCGTCGTCGTCGACCAGGGTGGGAGCGACCACGCCGATATTCGTCCCGGCCAGCAGCTCCAGGCAGGCGCGCAGCGCCGGGTCCGGGATCCTGACGTGGTTGCCGATCAGGAGATAGGCCTGCGCGGCGGGGTAGCCGTGGCTGGCGAGCCGGAAGCCTCCGCCGAGACCGAGGTCGCGGGGCGGCAGGATCCAGGCGACCGAGGCCGGCAGGTGGTCGGGTCGGTCCGACCGGTCGTTCGCGACCACCGCCACTTGGGCGATGACGGGGCTGCCGTCGAGCCACCTCGCAAGCTCCACGGTCGGCCGGTGTGGACCCCAGTGGACGATCACCGCCACGGTCTTAATCGGACCCCCTGCGTCGCTCGGGTAGAGCATCCGGTCCGGCGGGCGACGAGCCTCCACGGCTCGGAATGAGTACCGAGGGTAACAGGAATGCCTCTGCATGTAACGGTGAGTGAGATGCGGGATGCTGGCGTGACCCGCCGACGATACTGCGTGCTCCATGATTCGGTGTGCTCCACGATTCGGTCCAAATCATTCACCGGCCATGGTGGGAGGCGCCCCCGCCAGCGTCCTGCGCCGGGGTCCGGACATATGACGGGGACCGCCATGCCCGGTGAGCTGGAGAATGTCGTGGTTTCCGGATATCGGACCGCATATGGAGCACTGTTTAGTCGTCTCGATGAGTTGAAGGTTGGGGATCCCCTCCCCGTCGAGGTGCGAGACCGTTACTACACGTATCGCGCCGCCGAATCTGAGATGGTAGCCCCGACTCGGTTCGACGTCGCCTGTCCGGTGTCCGGGGAACTTGGTGAGGTGCCGGGCAAGGAGCTGATTACTGTAGGCTCTCCGCCCCTGACGGGGGATTTCCCGGAATGGACACGGTGTGGTCCCGGGTGGCAACGGTTTGGATTTCGCCGGTGCCCTTCATGGTGATTAGTATCCCCGGCGGTTGGCCAACGACGGTGTCGGCGGCCACGGGCCGAGCCGATGCCGGTGGAAAGTCGGGCATCGGATACCCTGCGAACTGGCGCACGTTACGCTCGGATAGCGCGGGGATAAACCAGACGCGTGATGCCGGCGGTGGTGGCGCCGTGGGCGGCCATCCTCGACCGGCTGCGGCGGCTTGCTCAAGGACGCAGCTCGCTCAAGGACATTGCGGGATCGGCTTCGGGGGAATTCGATGAATGGGCGGGATCGGATACGGCGTGGCTCGACGATCCGGCACGGCGGTGCGGGCCGCCCGTCGGGTGGCCACCGGTGGTTGCGCCACGAGGTCGGGGCGGGGACGGCTGTCCCCGGGAGCACGCGGACCGGCGATGTCGGTCCGCGTGCTCGTCCAAGTCATGGATGCGTTGCGGGTGGAGCGACGATGGTCCGGTCAGTGCTGTTCCAGTCAATGCTGCCCCGGTCGATGCTGGTCCGGCCGCTCTCGGGGGTCGCCGCCCTGATGGGGGGTGCGCTCGGTCTGTTTCTGGGACTGCTCTGTCTCATCGGCGGATGGGGCGGGCCCGTGCCGTCGCCGGTCGCGTTGTCGTGCGTGGTGCTCGCGGCCGCGGCGTTGTCGATCGCGGTGGCGATCCTCGCCGCGGCGGTCCGGCCGGGTCCGAACGGTCTGGCCGATGCGAACGGTCTGGCCGGTCCAGCCGGTCCAGCCGGCCCGGACATCCGGTCGTGGGATCCCCGGGGAGGCGTTGGCCGTGCGTGGCCGTGGCGCGGCGTGGTGGACGAGCTGACCGGGCTGCCGGGCCGACGGTACTTCCTCGACGTCGCCAGCCGTTGTCTCGCGGGCGGTGAGCACCGGGCGCGCGGCGCAACGTCCGTGTCGGTGCTGCTCATCGATCTCGATCGGATGCGCGATGTCAACGGGGCGCTCGGGCATGAGTATGGGGACCGCCTGCTCGCCACGGTGGGTCGCCGGCTGCGCGGGGCGCTGCCCGGATCGGATCTGCTCGCCCGGGTGGACGGCAACGCGTTCGCTGTGCTGTTGCGCGGCGCTGACGTGGCCCGGGCCGAACAGGTCGCTCGGCGGTTGCGGGAGGTGCTGGAACTGCCCGTTCCGCTCGCGGGAACTCCGGTGCGGCCCGAGGCGAGCGTGGGGATCGCCCATGCCCCCGAGCACGGCCGTAGCGCGCTGGAGCTCTTTCGTCATGCAGAGGAGGCGATGTACCTGGCGAAGGGGGGCCGTCACGGGCAGACCGTCTACGCCCGCGATCATCCACCGATCAACCGGGCCCGCCTGCTGCTGCGGGCCGAGGTGCGTCATGCGCTGGACTCCGGCCAGATCGAACTGAGTTACCAGCCCAAGGCGGATCTGCGCAGTGGTCGGATCAGCGGTGTGGAAGCCCTCGTCCGCTGGCGTCATCCGGTCGACGGCGTGCGGCCGCCCGACGCCTTCTTGGCGGAGATCGAACGCGCCGGGTTGATGCCGAAGCTCACCGTGCAGGTCCTTGACCAGGCCCTGGCCGACTGCGCGCGCTGGCACGGCCGGGGTGCCCCGCTCGCGGTATCGGTGAACGTCCCCGCGTCGGTCATCGTCGACTGCGCCTTCGTCGGCGTGGTGCGGGCCGCGCTCGCCCGGCACCGGCTCCCGCCCTCGGCGCTCGTCATCGAGGTCACCGAGGACTCCCTCATCGTGGCGCGGGAGCTGGCACAGGGAACCCTGGCGGGGCTGCGCCGGTTCGGTGTGCGGGTCAGCCTGGACGACTACGGCACCGGGTTCTGTTCGCTGTCGTACCTGCGCGAACTGCCGGCCGACGAGGTGAAGCTGGACCGGACCTTCCTGCGTGACCTCGACCGCGATCCGGCCGCGGCCGAGATCGTGCGGTCCACGGTCTCCCTGGCGCATGCGCTGCGGTTACGGATTGTCGCCGAGGGGGTCGAAACGCAGCGTTCCTGGGCCTCTCTCGCCGCCTGGCAGTGTGACGAGGTCCAGGGATACTTCGTGTCACGTCCGATGGCCGGGGAACGAGTCGTCGGCTGGTTGCGGGAATGGGGTAGCCGGCTTGCCGTCCATCCCGGGACCGCGCCGCGCGCCGTGGCGGGACCGGTCGACACCTGCGCGGCACAGTCCCCGGTCTCCCCGATCGTGGCACCGGCGGTCGAGGCCGTCGTGGCCACGCGTCCGTCGGCGGCGGGACCGGCAGCCCGGCGGGCGGTCGGGCGCCGGGCTGCCGGCCGACCTTGCGGCCTCCTGATGGCGGTCGACGGCGTGGCGGTCGCACCGGGCCCGTGATGGCGGTCCGATTCGGGGGTCCGGGCGCCGCCGGCACCAGGACCGTGACGTCCCTGATCCCGGGGATCAGGGTTCGGGCCCATCCCCGCCGGCTGCGGCGTCCAGCCGTAGCGTGAGCGCGGCGACGGCGGCGATCTGCCCTGCGTCCTCGCCCGGGGCGCCGGCCACGATGCCCTCGCAGATGTCGCGGTACATGGCCGGGTAGCTGTCGAGCCGGTTGACTCGCCGCCGCAGGATGCGGGACCCGGCCTCCGCGGTGTACTGCGAACCGTCGACGATGGTGGCCGTCACACCGTTCGCGCGCAGCTGGGACTGTTCCCGCAGACCGTGCCGGCTGCCCCCGGCACTGGTCAGCACGAGCGAGAGGACCGCGTCGTTCTCCAGCTCGACGTACACCGTGAAGGTGTCCGTGCGGGAGCGGGCCACCGTGCTCCGGCGGACCGGCGCGAAGTCGTTGAGCCAGAGGAAGTGGTCGATCCAGTGGCAGCCGTTACTGACCAGCCGGGTGCGTGAGGACGGCCAGCGGTACCAGTGCCGGCGGGGAAGCGGTTCCTCGTACACCACGGCACTGTAGATCAGCGGCTCGTTGCCGTCGGCTAGGCGCAGGTCGGAGCGCAGCCAGGCGTTCATCGGGCTGTGGCGTCGCTGGAAGCAGGCGAACAGGCGCCCGCCGGCGTGAAGGAGTTTCACCAGCCGGTCGAGATCGTCCTCTGTGGTGACAACGGGCTTCTCGACGACGGCCACTGAGCCGAGCCGCAGCGCCTCCCGGGCCAGCGGCGCGTGCGTGTGGTGGTAGCCCGCGATGAGGACGACGTCGGCCCGCTCCCCGTCCCGGAGCAGCGCCGCGGTGTCCCAGGAACATCGGTCCGGTCGCCGGGCGCCCAGCTGGACGGGGTCGATCTCATGCACACCGACGAGGTCGAGGTGATCACGGACGTGCGGGACGATTTGTGTCTTGGCATAGTGTCCCAACCCGAACAGGACAGCGGTGGGTCGTCCGGACGCGGGCGGCGGGCCATGGCGCGGGGTGCTCTCCGTGATCGGACTGATCCCGGCGAGTGGGCGATCCCCGGGTCGGGCCCCGGTCCACTCGGTTGCGAGCCAGGCGACGAGACGGTCGACGGCACCGGGATCCACCGGTGCTCCCGACATCGGAGACCAGCCGATGAGCGTGTCGTCCACGACCGGCAACGCGGTCGCCGGCCGGGCCCGGTAGACGATCGCGGATCGCGGTGGTGGCGGATCGGGGCTGACGAAGCCGAGTGGGTCGGCGGGAGCGGGAGCGCCGGTGGGGCCGGGCGGCCCGACCGGGCGGACGAGGTCCTGATGCAGGACGATGCGTTCCATGCACGCCGGGTGGCAGGGGGCGACGAAAGCGACGGTCGTTCCCGTCCGCGAAGCCGCCCCACCAGCGGGTGGGACGGCTTCGACCAGGGTGCCCAGGCCCACGCCGAAGTAACGCTGGTTGCGGTCGCGTTCCCGCAGCCGGCTGGCCGTTTTGCGGGCGACCGCGCGGATGCCGAACTCGCGGGTGTAGGCGGCGAGGGCCCGGCCGCTGCCCGCCCTGACGAAGAACTGACCGTCCACGGGAAACAGCGTCACCCAGGTGTCCGGGCGGATCCGGCAGTGGCCGGGCAGGGGGGTCTCGTCGAGGAAGCCGGCCAGCCACCGGTTCCCGATCAGGATGTTCATCCCGGTGCCGGGGTCCGGTCGACCGGGACATCCGCGAGGCCTGCCGGGCCTGCGGGGTCCGTAGGCGCGGCCGCCAGTGGCTCGTGACACGCCTCCGCCAGCAGGGCCATCGGCCGTGACAACGTCTCTTCGATCATCCGCGCGCAGTTCTCGAACGCCTCCCGACCGCCGTCGAGGGGGTCGGCCAGGTCGTCGAGGGCGGCCGGTAGCGCGCGGCCGGCGGCCCGGATCCGCCAGGCCGTGGTGGCGAGGTACTCCCCGGCCACCCGTGCCCCGCCCGGGGGGATGTCGGCGGGGCGGACTCCGGAGGTCAACCGTCCGAACTCGCGCAGGGTGAAGGTACGGCGCATGGCCCGCGGCACAAGGCCCACCACCGTCGAGCGGTGTGCGCGGGTCGCGCACAGCACCAGATCGCTGGCCTGGACCAGGTCCGCTGTCAGCAACCTTGCCCGGAAGCCGGACGGGTCGAGCCCTCGCGATGCCAGGATCGCCGCGGCCTGGGGATACATCGCCTCACCTGCCCGGGCGCATACTCCCGCGCTGCTCACCAGAAGATCCCCGGCGGGGCCGGGTGGATGCCATCCCTCGGACGAGGGCTCGTTACCCCCGGTCCCGCCGGATGCCGGCGCGCCGGCCGCGCCGAGGCCGATCCGGTCCAGCGCGGCGCTGAACCGGGCGGCGGCGAGATGCTCGGCCAGGGGCGAGCGGCAGACGTTGCCGGTACACACCATCAGTACCGCCCACGGTCGTTGCCGCACTGCCACTCCTTCCTCCGCCATCCCTTCCTCCTCTCTCCGCCGGGGCCGGCGGACTGCGGACCAGCTCAGCGTGACCGCTAGGGCTCGTTCCGGCGCCAGTAGACGCAGGTCCAGTCGACTTCGATGATCGGCTCGGTCACCCCGTGGGCGGCCCGGTAGTCCTCGACCGCCGCCCGGCAGCCGGGAACGGCTCCATAGTCGTCGACGATGCAGAAGCCGCCGTCGGAGAGCTTCGGGTAAAGCGCCGTCAGCGCGTCGGTGGTGCTCTCGTACATGTCGCCGTCGAGGCGCAGGACCGCGAGGCGCTCGATGGGCGCGGTGGGCAGGGTGTCCCGGAACCAGCCGCGCAGGAAGCGGACCTGATCGTCGAGCAGGCCGTAGCGGCGGAAGTTGTCCCGCACCTGCTCGAGGGACACCGACAGCTCCGCGTACTCGTGGTGGCGGTCGCCGGTGTCGGCGGCGTAGCGCCCCGGATTGGGCGCGGGCAGGCCGGCGAACGAGTCGGCGACCCAGACCGTGCGGTCGGGGACGCCGTAGGCGGCGAGCACCCCGCGCATGAGGATGCACGCGCCGCCCCGCCAGACCCCGGTCTCGATGAGGTCGCCTGGGACGCCGTCGACGATGACTCGTTCGGTGCACTCCTGGAGGTTGCGCATCCGGTGGTCGCCGGTCATCGTGAGCGCCAGCCGCGGCCAGTGCCGGCCGTCGGTCCGGGCGCCCGGTGCGCTCCTCTTGACGATTTCCATTCCCTGGCTGCGGAAGGCTCGTACCAGCATCCTCTTCGCGCCGGTGCGCGGCTCCCACGCACCGCCGTCCCGACCATCCCAGAGAGAGCAGGTCAGCGTCGTGCGAAGCAGATCGAGATACCGCACCGAGGTATCGGAAAGGTCGTGACGGGCGACGGTCGGGTCGTGCGGGGCAACGGTCGGCGTCGTGGTCATCATGGCTCCTGATGAGAGGGGTGAGCGCGGAAAGGGGATGGGGCCGGGGGCCGTCGGGCTCCGTTCGCTATTGGGTGAGGTGCCGTCCAGGGGGGCGCTGCTGGGTGAGGTGGCGTCCGGGGGGGCGCTGCTGAGCGAGGCGCCTGCCGCGCGGGCGAGCAGGCGGGTACTGGCCAGGTGCAGCAACACGGCCGAGGCGGTGTAGG
>NZ_CDWRCM010000037.1:20461-24336 GCF_977927585.1 Frankia sp. CcWB2
GGCCGTCGGCGTGACGAGGGTGATCGCACCCGCCACTACGGCGGCGAGGGCGACGGTGGCGATGACCGCGCGGCGCACCACCCGGGCCCGCTGCCGGGGATCGACCAGGGTACGGAGCCGGCTGAACATCACCATGCCGGTTGCCTGGCAGACGGTCGTGCAGGCGCCGGCGAGGGCGACGGCGACGGCGTAGAAGGCCACCTGCTCGGCGGCCAGGAAGGTGGCGACGAGCAGCATGTCCAGCTTGTAGATGACCTGAGCCCCGACGACGGTGCCGTAGGCCCCCAGGGCGGACCGCATGAAACGGCGCCGGGGCAGCAGGCGTCCCGGCCGCGCGAGCGCGGGAAGGCCGCCGAGCACCGCCACGTGGTACCCGAGTGGGGGTAGCAGGGCCGTCACGCCGAGGGCCAGCATCCACGATCCTGGATCGCGGACTCCGCTGCCGGCGAGCGCGGCGAACGCGGCCAGTGTCGCCGCCGCCGGTAGCAGCCGGACGAGCTGGAACTCGCCGGTCATCCGACCGCGGCGCTGCGCGAGCCCGGCGGCGTTGGAGGCGGCCACGGCCGCGGCGGTGAAGCAGGTCGCGCCCAGCACGGCGACGGTGTCCCAGGCGGGTCCCCGCCCGGCTCCCGCGCCGCCCGAACGGCCCGGGCCCACAGTGATCAGCGCCGGCACCACGGTGAACAGCACCGCGGCGAGCAGCGCCGACGCGACGGTCTGGGTGAGCAGCGGGCCGAGCAGCGCGCGGTCCTCACCGTCATCGGTGACCAGCGTCTGGGAGACACCCAGGGCGAACACCATCGCGAGCATGCCCGCCCAGGTCTGCAGCGCGACGAACTCGCCGCGGGCCACTGGCCCCAGGGCGCGGGCGGCCAGGACGCCGGTCGCGGTCCCGACGACCAGCGTGCCCGCGTTGCCGGCGAGTACGGCGACGGTGGAGCGGGGAAGCCGGCTCGCGAGCGGGCCGGTCATGACGGCCCGGCGATTCGGCTGACGGCTCTGGTCATCCGCGCCGAGCGGTGTCGCGCACATGGGCAACGGCGCGCAGGAAGCCGTCCACTGACGCGGCGAGCTCGATGTCGCCGATCACCTTCTCCGACTCCTGGGCCATCCTGGCCAGGACGTCGGGGCGCGCGCGCAGCTCCCCGAGGATCCGTGCGAGCGCGTCCACATCGCCGACCGGGTGAACCCGGCCGTTGCGGCCGGGACGGACATCGTCGGTCGGGCCGGTGGAGCCCACCCGGTCGCTGACCACCACCGGCAGGCCGCAGAGCACCGCCTCCTTGACCGCCAGCGGGTGCGGGTCCCGCTCGGCGGGGTGCAGGTAGAGGTCGCTGGCCGCGTACAGGCGGGGGAGCCGTTCCTGGTCGGCGAATCCGACCATCCGCAACGCGCCGCCGAGCTCGGCGGCCACCGCGTCGAGAGCGGGGCGCAACACTCCGTCCCCAGTCATGATCACGATGATTTCCCGGTCGACCGGACCCCGGGGGGCGCGGGTGAGGACGCGCAGCGCGTCCGCGATGTCGAGGGGGCGCTTCCGAGAGATCATCTTTCCGGCGAACAGGGCGACAAGGGCGTCCGGGGCGATACCCAGCTCGGCGCGAATCGCCGTTCGATGCTTCTCCCGATGAGCCAGTACGGCCCGCAGCACCGTCTCATCGGTGGGATACGGCGTGCGGAACATGCGGGTGGCGGGGACTCCATAGTGGGCCAGGTACGCCTCGTTGTTGTCGCCGATCGTGAGGAATGCACTCACTGAACGCATCAGGTGGGGCAGCGTGAGCCGTTTGACGGCGCGGACGGCGGGGGTTCGCTGGCCGAGGAGTTCGCTGTCACTGATCATGAGGGCGGGTACGCCCCGTCGCCGGCACCAGGCGAGCGCCGCGAGGGAATGGGCGTACCGGTATCCGTAGACGAGCACGCAGGCGGGGCGCAGCCGGTCCAGGGCCGCCCAGGTCCGGGTAACCATCTGCCGGCTGGCGTCGGGCTGCCGCCAGCCCGGGCGCAGCGGCAGGTCCGCGATGAACTCGTGGTGATAACCGGTGACGATGTCCGATTTCCACTGCACGTCGAGGCCGAAATCCGCGTCGAAGTAGCGTTCCAGACCCGATCGGGACAGGAAGAGCACCCGAAGATCCACCTCGTGTTCGGTCAACGCCCGGTACAGCGGCGCGAAATGCTGAATCGCGTGCGATACGACGACTGCCACCGTCGTCGACCTGTGGACGGAGGTCATGAGCCGGCTGTTCCTCCTCGCAATGACCGCTGATCGGACCGGGTGGGCCGTGCGCCAGTACGAATCGATCCGACTCTGTCACTCAAAGTATTAATCGAGCAACTGTCTGTAGATGCGTGTCGCGTGTCGCGTGTCGCGTGTCGCGTGTCGCGTGTCGTGGGCCGTAGGCCGCGGATCGCGGGTGCCGGGGTGCCGAGAACCGGTGGGGCTCGGGTGGCGGTGGGTGGCGGTTGCGGCGTCATCGGGTGGAGACACGCGGGTTCCCCGCCGTGGTAGCCCTCCTTCTATCACTGACAGTGATAGAAGGAGGGCTGTCTGAGGGGCGCGCAGTGTCGTTGTCGACCGATAGCGGAACGTGACGCCCATGGCCCGGCTTTCCTTACTCACGGGTGGTGGTTGGAGTGACCAGGCGGGTCGTCGTCGCCGGCGGGGCCGGCTTCCTTGGAAGCCATCTCTGTGACCGCCTGCTGGCTCGGGGCGCCGAGGTGATCTGCGTCGACAACTTCCTCACCGGCCGGCCGGACAACATCGACCATCTTCGGAGGCATGGCGGGTTCCGCTTGCTGCGGCGGGACGTGACCGAGCCGATCGACGTCACTGGTCCGGTCGACGCCGTGCTGAACTTCGCCTCCCCCGCGTCCCCGGTGGACTATCGGGCCCTGCCCTTGGAGACCCTGTTGGTCGGTGCATCGGGTACCGCGAACCTGCTGGATCTGGCATATCGCAAGAACGCCCGGTTCCTCTTGGCCTCCACCTCGGAGGTCTATGGCGACCCCCGGGTCCACCCCCAGCCGGAGGAGTACTGGGGCCACGTCAATCCGATCGGTCCGAGGAGCATGTACGACGAGGCCAAGCGCTTCGCTGAGGCGTTGACCGCCGCCCACCGCGCCACCCACGGCACGTCCACCGGGATCATCCGGATCTTCAACACCTATGGGCCGAGGATGCGCGCCGACGACGGGCGCGCCATCCCGACCTTCATTGCGCAGGCCCTGCGTGGCCAGGCCGTCACCGTTGCGGGCGAGGGTCGCCAGACTCGGTCGCTGTGCTACGTCGACGATCTGGTGGAGGGGGTCGTGCGCATGCTGGACAGCGACCTTCCTGGTCCGGTGAATCTCGGCAGCCCCCAGGAGATGACGATCATTGATGCGGCGCGGCTCGTCGTGGAGGTGTGCGGGGCTGACGTCCCGATCACCTTCGTTCCGCGGCCGCAGGACGATCCCACCGTGCGCTGCCCCGACATCACGCTGGCGCGGGAGGCGCTCGGGTGGCGACCCCTGGTGGACGTACGGGACGGGCTTGCCCGCACCGTGGCCTGGTTCCACGGACGTGTCGAGCGGCCGCGGTCCCCGTGGGTGGTGCCCTGTCAGGAGCCACCGGCGGGCTCGGACGTGCTTGGCGGTGACCGCGACGGGTTCACCGTGCGGAGTGGCGGACCGGGGGGTGGCGGACCGGGGCTGGCGGTCAAGGTGGGCGAGGGCGACGCGGCGGATTCGTGACCTCAATCCATTGCTTTTTGTAAGCAGTCGGCTACTTTAAGCATGTGACCCGGGATGGCTCTGGAAACCTCGCGACGATCCCCGGGCGTCGTGCCGGTCCGCTGCGCTGGCGGCTGGCGGGACGTCTGGCCGCGGTCCTT
>NZ_CDWRCM010000037.1:24655-25547 GCF_977927585.1 Frankia sp. CcWB2
CCCGACCTGCGCGGTCGTGGCTGGCTGACCCGATGGGTACAGGGCTCTGCGAACGCCTACAGCGGTCCCCGCTATCGGCCACCGGCGCTCGCGCCGGTGTTCGACGCGGTTCTGCGCCCCGGTGACTGTTGCTATGACGTCGCTGCTGGCCTCGGGCTCTACACCCTGTGGGCGGCCGGGGTGGTGGGAGCGGCCGGCGAGGTGCATGCCTTCGAGGAAGCACCGCGCACCGGGGCGACGCTCGCGGCCCTGGTCGAGCGCAACCGGCTCTCGGGTGTCCACCTGTCTACCGCCGCGGTGGGCGCTACTGCCGCGGTGGGCGCCGTGCCCATCCCGGGCGCGACGACCATCACCCTCGATGCCTACGCCGCGCGGCACCGACCGCCTGACCTGGTCAGGATCGGTGGTGAGGCCGAGGGCCTCGACGTGCTGCGCGGCGCCGGTGAGCTCCTACGGGCGCATCGGCCGGCTCTCCTGCTGGCGATGCCGCCCCGCCTCGCCCGCCGCGGCGGAGACCGTCCCGGCGAGAACGGCCACCGCGGCGAACGGGATCGGCGGGCTGCCGGGGACCATCCCGGTGAGCTGGTCTCGCTGCTGGCCGCCGCCGGCTACCGGATCCTCAATCTGAGCCGGCGCGGGCTGACCGGGCAGGGCGTCTTCTCGCCGAACGTGCTCGCGCTCCACGACGGCTGGGAGCGTTTCGAACAGGTCGCCGTCACCCTGCGGCGCACGCCGCTGCCCCGCGACCAGACGGCGTGAGGTTCGGGCATGCCTGATCTTCTCTGCTGGCGGGCTCTCTGCTGGCGGACGTCCCGGGCCGCCTGCCCGCTCGCGGGATGTCCGCGGCGCCACTCGGGCACGCCTACCGGCGACGCCTCGCCGATCCCCTCGG
>NZ_CDWRCM010000037.1:26085-27107 GCF_977927585.1 Frankia sp. CcWB2
GTGCGCCGTGGTGATAGCCCCGGCCGTGCCGGGTGGGAGGGTTGCCTACGCCGCCCGCCGCCCGCCGCTGCTGTGGCTGATGATCGTGATGGTCAGCGTGGCGCCGTGGTTCGTCGAGGCGTTCCGGATGCCGTCCGAGTCCGACCGGGTGGTCCTGCGCTCGGTGGCGTTCACGTTCGAATGCCTCGCTGCGCTGCTCCTGGTCGGTGCGCGAGCGGGACGTGGTTACGGGCTGGGCTTGTTCCGTCTCGGCCCCTGGTACCTGCTGTGGACCGGGATGTCGTTCGGACTGGTGTCACTGGTCTGGCGCACCCCCCAGCTGGACACCCCGCAGATCCATCTCGACGGCGTGCTGCGGGCACTCGCATTGGCGAGCCTCGCCCTGCCACTGTGGACCTGCGGATACCTGCTCGGCCCGGGCCGGATGGTGACGCGCGCGGCCACCCGGTTTGCCGCCGCGGCGGCGCCCGGGACCGGTACCCGGCTGCGCGGCCGGAACGTGCCGTGGATCCTGTGCGGGATCTCGGTGGCGGCCAGGGTCCTGCAGATCCTCCTGGGCCAGTATGCCTACCTGGGCGACGCGTCCCAGAAGGTCTCCGAGGCGAGTGCCTACGCCCAGCCGCTCACCCTGCTCGGCGGCCTCGGGATGTCCGCCCTCCTCATCGCCGCCGTCGATCTGGCCCGGGGCGGGGGGCGTCGGCGGGCCTTCGTCGCCCTGCTGTCCATCGAGATCCTCTTCGCCGTCGCCAGCGGGATGAAGGGGGTGTTCGCGACCAGCGTGTGGGGGGTGCTGATCGCGTTCTCCGTCGCCAGCGGCCGGCTTCCAATGCGGTGGATCGCCGCGGCCGCCGCCGTCTTCGTCCTCGTGCTGATTCCCTACAACGCCTCCTACCGGGCCCAGGTACGCAGCCAGAGCCACACCCTGGACGCCCAGTCGGCGGTGTCCATGGCGCCGACCGTGCTGGGCCAGACGCTGTCCGGGGACGCCCCCGCGGGGGAAGGCCCCGCGGAGTCACCGCTGG
>NZ_CDWRCM010000038.1:0-912 GCF_977927585.1 Frankia sp. CcWB2
TATGAGCGTCGTAGGTATAAGTATTTTTTCCTGCAGAAACCGCGCCGCTGGGTGGTTGACTCGACGTTGGCGCGGAAATTTGGTGATCGGCAAGCAGATCGCCAATTGATACGGCATTCGTAGACAGAAAAATTCGTTGCTTCGTAATTCGATCGAGAATATCATTTAGAGGATCGGTCAGCAGTGGGGATTTTGGCTCATCGCTATCTGATACATCAAAGAGTGATGGGCTATGGATAGCACCTGGGACGTGCGATGAGAAAATTATTTTTTCACCCGCACGGCCCTCTATTAGAGTCTTGATAGCGGATTGTTGTGCGGGTGTAGGCCGGATGGCTCCCGTTTCTATCCGCGTGAGTGCCGCTAGCGATATACCTAGCTTCCATGCCACATCGCGAGCACTCAATCCACGTCGGAGACGCCAGCTACCCAGTGCGGTGTCGATGCTACCGACCGTATGATTCGATTCGTTCTCATCCATCAATAGCCGCCAATTCTTAATCGTCTACCTCGGATAGCATATTGTGCCCTACCTGTGGGATGCTCTGATCTACCATCCTTAGGTCGAGATCCACCTGTGCGGTTCGTTACGCTGCGTCGCAGGCAATGATACAGCCACATGGACGAGGCGAGGATGGTTGCTGCCGATAGTAACCGACTGGATGCGCTAGGCCGGTTCACCGTCGGGATCCTTTGCCAGGGGCAGGTCGAGCGGTACGCCAACAGATCTGTTGATCGGTATCTCTCAGTAGGCTCGGGAGAACTCGACTATGCTGGCAAGGCGAAGTCTAAACGTCGGGCAGGCGAAAGAAGCATTTCGATTCCAGGGTCGGCCCGGCGCGCTGCGATTGTGCTCGTTTGAAGAAAGAGCCCGCCAGAGCCAGCGGTCACACCACACTGGCCTCTTACCTC
>NZ_CDWRCM010000038.1:1267-3808 GCF_977927585.1 Frankia sp. CcWB2
GCCCTTCCCCGGCTGGGCGCCCGATGATCTGACGGGGCACCGGCCGCGTCAAGGGCGTCCTTCGGGCGGTCCTTCGGACTGGCTGCGCCACCCTTGACCCGACCGGCGTCCCGCACAGGCGAAGGCGCTGTCCGGGGAACGGGACGAAAAAATGGGAGGCACGAGGAGCCGCCGTGGCCGCCCCGGCCGGTCCGCAGCCAGTCCGCAGGATGGTGAGATACCGCCGAAGACGACGGCAGATGCCGCAAGCCATCCGCGCAGGTCACGCGGCATCCGCCGAGGTCGGCGAGGTTTCCGGAAGTCCCTCATAATCCGTCGGTCGTGGGTTCGAGCCCCACCCGCCCTACGCATTTTTTGATCATGCCTCTGGCCTGGGCGAATGCGGTTTGCGATCTATCGCTTGAGATCCAGCGATGTGGAACGGCGCTGGTCAGGACCTCAACAGCTGGTTCGAGTCCCGCCTGGACGACCACGTTGCGGCCATGCGAACCGCCTCCGCCTCGCCGAGGTGCTGGGCAGCGGCGACTTCGGATGACATCCGTGGTTGTTATCCGAAGTCGCCGCTGGGTCATCACCAAGAACGTACAGGGCAACCTGTTCGCCGACGGCCTGGACGGGGACGAAGGGGGACGGTCACGTCCAGACGCCGTTCACGACCGTGGCCGCGGATGGCGGCGGTATGGACGTCTTCCGTGGCAGCGCCGTCGGCGCCGTGACGTGGAGGTCAAGGTCCTGATCGACTGCACCGCCGACGAGACCGAGCGTGTGCGGCGACTGCTCGACGACGTCTTGGGGATCGGCGGCCTGTTCGTGCGGCGGTGCGTGGAGACCGCCACCGCATGAGGGCCACACAGGCTGGTCGGACCCCGGGGCCGTTCGTCAACCGCGGGCATCGGTCGTGGTGTGTGGTGGGCGATGCTGGTCTGGCTGAACCTGACTATATCTTCGGCCGGTGCCGACCCTCATCTGGATCAATGGTCCGAACGCCGTCGGGAAAACCCAGGTCGCCCACAACCTGCACCGCAGACTGCCCGGAAGCTTCATCAGCGACCCTGAGCACCTCGGCTTCGCGATGCGTCGGATGCTCCCAAAGCCCCGCCGCAGGGACTTCCGCGACGTCCCCCTGTGGCGCCAAGCGGTCAGCGAGATGCTCCGCCTTGCTCTCCAAGGTCCCGAGAACCCGGTGATCGCGCCGATGACCATCCTCGATTCCGACCTGCTCGCCGAACTGACGGCCTCGACCCGCGCCGCCGGACACCGCGTCGCTCATGTCACGCTCCTCGTCGACCGCACGACAATGATCCGCCGCATCCACCGACGCGGTGAGACATCCCGCAGTTACAGTGCCCGCCAGCTCGACCACGCCCTCGACGTCCTGCAAGCCCCCGAGTTCGCCCGCCATCTCGGCACCGACACCCTGTCGATCTCCGCCGTGGCGGATGACATCGCAAGCCACGCCGGGTTCACGCTCGGCCCTGACACGTCAGGGCGACTCGTGCGACATGGACGCCAACTCGCCGTCCAGCTACGCCACATCCGCCTCAACGTTTGAAGATCAGCCGGCTGTCGCCAACCATCGCCGCCGCAAGCGCGTCAGAGCCGTTGGCCCGGCCGGCCCGGCGGCGGGCGAAGACCTGGTGCGCCGACGTGGCAGCGGCAGGGAGCATGGGACGTCGCCTGGTTCATGACAGGAAGCATTGAGGAGTAACTCAGAGCCGTGTCCGGTCGCGATCTTTCCCGGCGGTTCTACGAACAGGCGGTTCGGCCGCTGGCCGCGGGGGTGCCCCACGCTGCCGCGTTGCTCGGTGAGGGTTCCGAGGTGCTCGGCTTCGACGACGAGGTCTCCACGGACCACGACTTTGGCCCCCGCGTCCAGCTCTTCGTCCCGCCAGGTCTCGACACCACGCCGCTCGACGTCGCCCTGGAGAGGCTGCCGGCCGGGTTCGGCGGTTTCCCGGTTGTCTATCCCGACAGCGACACCGACACGACGGCCGGCCGCACCATCAGTAGGAAGAACCGTTCATCGGCCGCGCAGGTGGCCGCGGCGGCGACCTCGGCTCACGCATACTCACCGCCCGCGTCGCCCGCGACCTTGCCCGGATCGGATTCCTCCTCGAACGCCGCTGGGCCCCGTACAGCAAGTGGCTGATGACCGCGTTCGCGCAGTTGACCCTCGCGGACCAGGTCGGTCGGCACCTGCGCCACGCGCTCGACGCGACGCGGTGGCGGGAACGCGAAGCAGCGTTGTGCGCCACGGCCAGTCACCTCGCCGACGCCACGAACCAGCTTGGTCTGGCCGAGCCTGTCGACCCCGCGCCGCGCCGCTTTCATTCCCGGGACATCCGGGTACTCGGCGCCGGGCGCCTCACCCGTGCGCTGACCGATGCGATCAGCGATCCGTAGCTGCGAGCCCTCCTCACCCGGCTCGGACACCGACCCGACGGCCCGTTCGGCCATCTCCCCGGCGCGATCGACCAGGCCATCGACAGCGTCGAGGTCCTCACCCAACCGAGCCGCCGCCGCGACTATGCCCCCATGCTT
>NZ_CDWRCM010000038.1:4081-4799 GCF_977927585.1 Frankia sp. CcWB2
GGACTCTGGGTGCGAATCTCGCGGCAAGCTGTCCGCGGAGTGGATCGGGCAACTCGGCGGCGCCGGCGACTGGACGCATGACCAGATGCACCTCGTGCGTCGGACTGCTTCGCGACGCTTCGGGTCGCGGCTGGGTGGTGGTTCGCGCGGCACGCAGGACGCCGGTGGGCGTCGCGCGTGAGGCGGTACCCGAGTCGTGCGGTCGTGGCTGTCTGGAGGCGATAATGGCCAGGTGACCGTCGACCTTCGTGACAGCCGGATCGCCGAGGTGTGCCGGCGCTACGGCGTCGCCGAGCTGTCCGTCTTCGGCTCGGCGGCTCGCGGCGACGACACCGACTCCTCGGACGTCGACCTGCTGTACGTGCTGGCGCCCGACTCGACGCTTGGCTTCGAGATCGTCGATCTCCGGGACGAGCTTGAGAAGATCGTCGGTCGTTGCGTCGACCTGGTTCCCAAGTCTCGGCTGAAATGGGTCATCCGCGATCGGAGGCTCGGGTCCTCTATGCGGCGTGATGAGCTGTACCTCGTCGACATGATCGAAGCTGCGGTCGCCGCGACGGCGTTCGTCCGGGACGTCGACGAGACCGCGTTCCTGGCGAGCGACCTGATCCAGAGCGCCGTTCTGTAGAAGCTTCTGGTGATCGGCGAGGCGGCCGGGCGAGTGCCGCCCGAGATCCGCGCGCGCTGGCCGGACGTGCCGTGGCGGTCCGTCACAGGC
>NZ_CDWRCM010000038.1:4968-6330 GCF_977927585.1 Frankia sp. CcWB2
GCGCTGCGCGAGCTCCAGGAGCAACTGACAATGCTCCTCAAGGCAGAATTCCCGCTCGTCGCCAGCCAACCCGACCAGCCGCACTGACCACGGGCACATCGCCCTGGGTGTGGACGTACTGGCCGCCAGCCCCTCCTCGGCGCGGCCGCAGCCTGAGCACAAGCACATTCCGAGGCGGAATAGGAAGGTCGACACGACCACGATGCCCAACGATCACGGTCACCAGGGGGCCCGGAAGTGCCCGGACCGCCAGGCGTTCGGAACGCTTGTTCTCCTCGGTAGACGATGTTCCGGTCGGCACGATCACCGAGCATCGTCCCTGTTCGTGGCACGTGTGGCGACCGGCCGGACGGTGATTTCAGGGCCTTCAACCAAGTCAGCCGGGCCTGTGGACGTCGCGACGGCGTGAAATGATCTCGGCGGGGTCGGGTTGTGAGCCCGTTTGATCTTGCGTGGTGAGCGCGTAACTAAGTCTGGAGCCGGGAGCGGCGCGAGAGTTGCGTCCTGTCGCTGCGAGCACGCCGGCCAGATTCGTCCGGTCCCTGCCTTGCTCCCCGGCCCCGCCCCTGTCGATGAGTGGTCGTGAAGGAGCGGGCGGGCCGCAAGGTGCGGTCGGCGTCGGCGGCCGGGCCGTGCGCATGCCCGCCGTGCCCACCCGAGCCACCGTGCCCGTGCCCGTGGTCGTCGTCGCTCATGCATCCTGTCCTACGTCACCTGACCGCCTCCCGCGTCGGTTCGGTGGGGACCACCCATGGCCCGCTGAACCGACGCGGCGCGCGGATGCGAGGCCATGGGCCAGCGCCGCTGGTCGGCTGGCGCGCCGCCCATGCTCGGGGTGAGCGTGCCGCAGTCGGTCGAGGCCTCGGTCGGCCGTCAGTGTTTGACGAGGCGGTCGGCCGTCTCGCGGAGCGCGGCCAGACGGGCGCGGTACTCCTGCTCGTCGATCTCCCCGCGGGCGAAGCGGTCGGCCAAGACCTGCTCGGGAGACGGTCCGGCGGGCCCATCGGCGGCCGGAGGCGCGGCGGGTGGCCACATCGGGGGACGGCCGCGATCGCCGGCGTGGGTCAGCGCCCGTACCACCAGCACCGCCCCGATGATGAGCACAGCCCAGAACAGCAGCATGCCCAGGGACATCGCAAACCAGCCCCAGCCGCTCATTCCATGGCCGTCGTACCAGTACATCATCACTGTCACCTCCCGGAGCGAGCGGACGGGACGACCCGAATCGGTCCCCACGCCGCGCTCCCTCCCGCTTCCAGAGTGCGGCGAGTCGCGCTGGAGCGCAGGTGCTGGATGATCCGACGTCGCCGGGTCAATCCGCTCACCGCCGTGTGCCCAATTGCCCAGCATGGTCAGCTCTGC
>NZ_CDWRCM010000038.1:6810-16278 GCF_977927585.1 Frankia sp. CcWB2
GCCGAGCCGACGACGCACTGACCATCCACGCAGGGCCTGGGGCGAGGACCGAGAGGTCGCCGCGGGTTCGGTGACCGCTGGTCGGCCTACGTCGCGTCCACCCCGGCGTTCATCGCACGCCACCATCGCGCCGTCGCCGGGGACCGGGAGGAGGGGCCAGGCGGACAAGCCGTGGGGACGGCAGTCCCGGTAGGTCAGCGCGCCGGGCTCTTCCCCGATCCCGAGTCACCCCAGGCTTGTCGCATTCAGAGCGCGGCGCGGAGGGACACTTCGCCGGGTTCTATGCTGCGGCCGTCTGGACGGGGAGGCCGGCGAGGCGCCATTCCAGCATGCCGTCGGCCAAGCGTGCCGCGGTGCGTCTCTGGGCGTGCAGGAAGCGGACGGCGTCGTGGGCTAGCACGCAGTACGCGCCACGGCAGTAGGCCACGATCGCCGCGTCGGCGGGGATCTCGTCGAGCCGGTCGGTCAGCTCCTCCAGCGGGATGCCCAGCGCGCCGGGAATGTGGCCCTGGAGGTACTCCTCGGTCGGGCGGACGTCGAGGACGACGGTCCGGCCTGTGCGTACCTGTTCGAGCAGGTCGTCGCGGGTGACCTCCTGTACCGGTTCGCCGCCGTCGGCCGCGCCCGTCACGCCGAGGTAGGCGATGCGGGCCGCGTCCACGTCGGCGAGGTGGGCGTGGGCGACCGAGCGCAGGTGGGTGTAGAGGGCGGCGACGTCGTCGCCGGCCAGTGAGTAGTGGATGCGGGTGCCGTCACGGCGGGTGGTGACCAGGCCCGCTTGGCGCAGCGTCTGAAGGTGCGCTGAAGCGGTGGTCAGGCCGAGGCCGGCGGCGCGGGCGAGGGCGTCGACGCTGCGTTCGCCCTGGGCGAGCAGGTCGAGTAGCTCCAGCCGCTTGCCGCTGGCCAGTGCCTTACCCACCCGGGCGAACTGCTCGTAGAGCGCGGCTTTGCGGTCCCGATCACCCACAGCGGACTCCCACGGACTATATTCCAGTAATCTCTGGATTACTGTATAACCGGGGTGGCGGCATGCTGCCGCGGAGCTGCTCGGGAGGTCGGCATGGCAGCGATCGAGGTCGGGGCAGGGCTGGTTCCCCTCGTCGACGAGGGGCTGGGGAATTCGACCTACCTGGTCGAACTGGGTGACGGCCGGGCGCTGGTGGTGGACCCGAGCCGGGACCTGCGCACGCTGCGGGCCGCCGCCGACGCCCGCGGGCTGCGTGTCGCGTTCGTCGCCGACACGCACCTGCACGCCGACTTCCTGTCCGGCGCCCGCCAGCTCGCCGCCGACGACGGGGCCCGCATCCTGGCCTCAGCCGCCGGCAACCGCACGTTCCCCCACATCGGGCTGCGGGACGCCGACGACGTCGACCTCGGTGGGCTGCGGCTGCATGCGGTGGCCACACCGGGTCACACGGCGGAGCATCTGGCGTTCGTCCTGTTCGACGGCGACAGGTCGCTCGGAGTGTTCACCGGCGGGTCGCTGCTGGTGGGGGCGGCGGCCCGCATCGACCTGGTCGCGCCGGACCGGACCGAGGCGCTCGCCCGCGCCCAGTACGCCTCGTTGCAGCGACTGCTGGACCTCGGCGACGACGTCGCGGTGTGGCCCACCCATGGCGCCGGATCGTTCTGCTCCGCGCCGCCGGGCGCGGAGCGGACCACGACAATCGGCCGGGAGAAGGCCACCAACCCGCTGCTGCACGCCGGCAGCGAGGACGCGTTCGTCGCCGCGCTGCTGGGCTCGCTCGGTAGCTTCCCGCCCTACTTCCTGCGCCTCGGCGATGCCAACCGCCGTGGCCCCGCCGTTCTCGACGCGCCGCCTGCGCTGGCCTGCCTGGACGTGTCCCAGGTCCGGGCGCTGCTGGGCGAAGGAGCCGAACTACTCGACGTGCGCCCGCTGCCCGACGTCGCAGCCGGTCACATCCCCGGAGCACTGTCGATCCCGCTGCGGCCGGCGTTCGCCAGTTGGCTGGGCTGGCTTGCGCCGCACGACCGGCCGATCATCGTCATCCGCAACGCCGACCAGGACCCGGCAGAGATCCTCTGGCAGGCGCTGAAGATCGGCTACGACAATCTGGCCGGCGGCCTCGACGCATGGACGGCGGCCGGCCACCCGACCGCCACCATCCCCCTGGTCCAGCCCGGTCGGCTCGGCACAGCGCACGTCCTCGACAGCCGCCAGCACGCAGAGTTCACCGCCGGGCACCTGCCCGGCGCCATCCACGTCGAGCTCGGCGACCTGCCAGCCAGAGTGGATGATCTGCCCGCCATCCTGCCTGCGGGGCCGACGGTCGTGATGTGCGGGCACGGGGAACGCGCCATGGGCGCCGCCAGCCTCCTCCTGCGCGCCGGCCGCCGCGACCTCGGCGTCCTCGTCGGCGGGATGCTCGGCCAGGAACGCACCGTCCTGCCCCTGCTCGCTGAGAACACCTTCGGCCTGACCGCCTACACCGCCGCGCTGACCTACATCGTCGCGTTCGGAGCCACGAAGGCCGCCACCAACTACCTGGCCGGCGCGCTGTCGGACCGGTACGGCCGCAAACCGGTCCTGGTGACCGGCTGGGTGGTCGCCGCGCCCGTGCCGCTGCTGCTGATCTGGGCGCCCACCTGGGGCTGGGTGGTCGCGGCGAACGTGCTGCTCGGGGTAAGCCAGGGGCTGACCTGGTCCACGACCGTCATCATGAAGATCGACCTGGTCGGGCCGGCGCGGCGCGGGCTGGCGATGGGATTCAACGAGGCCGCCGGTTACCTCGCCGTCGCGGTTACCGCCCTGGCCACCGGCTACCTGGCAGCCCACCACGGGCTGCGCCCCGCCCCGTTCCTGGTCGGGATCGTCTACGCTGCCCTCGGCCTGGGCCTGTCCACCCTCGCCGTCCGCGAGACCCAGGGACACGCCCGCGCTGAAGCCGCCGGCCACCACGCCCGCCCGGACGGGATGCACGACCACCTCCACGGCGGGCTCACCCCCCGGCGGATCTTCACCCAGACCAGCTTCACCGAACCTGCGCTGTCCGCGGTCAGCCAGGCCGGAATGGTCAACAACCTCAACGACGGCCTCGCCTGGGGCCTGTTCCCCATCCTGTTCACCACCGCCGGGCTGTCACTGACCCGCATCGGCATCCTCGCCGCCCTCTACCCCGCCGTCTGGGGAGTCGGGCAACTCGCCACCGGCGCGCTGTCGGACCGCATCGGCCGCAAACGACTCATCATCGCGGGCATGGGCATCCAAGCCTGCGCACTTGCCGTGGTCGCCGCCGGACATAGCTTCACCGTCTGGGCGGTGGCCGCCGTCCTGCTCGGCGCCGGCACCGCCATGGTCTACCCCACCCTGCTGGCCGCCGTCGGCGACGTCGCCCACCCCGCCTGGCGCGCCCGCGCCGTCGGCGTCTACCGCCTCTGGCGCGACAGCGGCTTCGCCATCGGGGCGCTGCTCGCCGGAGCGATCGCCGACCTCGCCGGCATCCCCGCCGCGATCTGGACCGTCACCGCCCTCACCGCGGCGTCCGGCCTCGTAGTCGCCGTCCGGATGTATGAGACGCATACCCCCGCTGCCCAGCCGCGACGACAGACAGCACAACGAGAGACAGCACACTGACCGCGACGAGGCGCGGTCCGGGCCGGGGCCGCGCTGACCGGACAACGTCCGCCAGCAGCCGCAGCAGCCGCAGCAGCCGCCGTGGCCGGCGGCCCGCGCGGGCACCCTCACCCTGCCCGCCCTTCAGGAGGAACCGTGCCCGCCGTGTCTCACCCCATCTTCGCCCGGGTCTACCCGCGCCTCAGCGCGGCGTTCGACGCGGCAGTGGTCGCGCTGGTGCTGTGCACCGTGCCTGACCAGGCCGCCGCGCTGACCCGTCACTACGCAGATAGCGCGCTGCACAGCCGCACCGACGTCCATGTCCTCATCGCTACCCTGCTACCCGACACCGCACTGCCCCCACCACCCGCCCGCTGACCGGGTCCGCCACCGCCCCGCGGACCAGTCAGCGCAGCCCGGCTGGTCCGCGGTTACCGGACACCGAAACGCCTCACGGCGAGGCTGGACGGCGGCCGGTGAGGTGGCGAGCGAGCAGGGCGTCGAGGGAATACCGTCCCGGTCCGCCGATCAGGAGGAAGAGCAGGCCGAGGAGCATCGACCAGTCGGTGCGGGCGTCGTGCGCCATCCCCCAGAAACCTGACACGCCGAGGAAACCGGCCGGTTGCAGCTCGCGTAGCTTGGTCAGGACGATCGCGAGGCAGATGTCGACCAGCAGCGGCAGGCATGCCAGCCGGGTAAGCAGGCCGGCCAACAGCAGACAGCCACAGACGATCTCGATGGTTCCGTCGAAGTAGGCGAAGAACCCGGGCGCCGGAATACCGATCTTGTCGAAGCGGCCCGGGCCGAGCTTGTCCGGGAACAGGAACTTCTGGATGCCCTCGGGCACAAACACCGCGCCGACGAGCAGCCGGATCAGAATCGTCTCCGCCGGCCCGTCCGCCTTGAGCGCCCTGACGACGTCCGGCATCTTTGCCTCCCTTCTCCTGCTCCGGTGAGCTGCCCCGAGGCAGACGACCGGTCACGGTGACCGTGATGGCGGGCTATCCGCGCGGGGTGAACTGGGACAGCTCGTAGATGCCGAGCTTCTTTTCGGCCGCGGCGACCTGGGTGACGACGTCGGCGAAGCCGTCAGACGGCCGGCTTGCTCCAGAGGGAAAGACATACCGCTCCTCCACCTGCTCGTGGTAGTCCTCCACGAAGGTGCGAACGATCTGCGCGCTGGCCGCCAACGCCTGGACCGGCGGCGGCTCACCCACCTCCAGACGTCGAATTCGAGGAGATCGAGTACCGGCCGGACGCGCTGGTCTTCGGAGTGAGGTCGCTGCCCGTGAGCTGGTGAGCGTCGCGGCCGAGAACCAGCTAATCCCATGAGTCGTGTGTTCCATACTCATGAGTTCGGCCTCCAGGACTTCATGATATGCTTTTGCCGACCTCCGAGGTCGTATCTCTGTCTATGGAATCCGACCGAGTGGAGAGGCCTGATGGCGCGGGTGCCCCAGGACCGGCTCGATCCCGTACTGCGCCGCATGATCGCCGCGGCTCTGCTCGGCGGCTACGCCGCGCACGTCCTTCGCCCCCGTGGCACGCCACCGCTGATCGACCTGCGCCTGTTCGACCGCCCCGCGTTCGGCGCCAGCGTCGTGGCGGCCGCCCTGCTGCTGGCGCCGTTCGGGCTCGGCTCGGCGCTGGTCATGCCACTGGCCGGGCGGCTGTCGGACCGGCTCGGCTCCCGGGTGCTGGCGGTCGGCGGGGCCGAGCGTGTGTGAGGCCGGGCGTGCGTGACGGCGATCCGTCTACGACGGCTCGATCATCGAGTGGGCCGCGCGGGCCGACCTGCCGATGGAGGTCGGCTGAGCATGTCCGGCAGAACGTTGACACCGAAAGGCCACCGAACGTGACACTTCCCGACCTGATCGCGTCCGACGACACGGACGCCCGGCTCGCGCGGCTGGACGCCGAACGGGAGATCCTGCGGACCTTCACGCGGTTCTTCCGGCTCCTGGGCACCCGGCAGTACGAGCGTGTCGCGGCGGAGTGCCTCACCCCGGACGCCGAGCTCGACCACCACCTGCCGGGCCCGCGCCGGCTGCGCGGCCGGGACGAGATCACGCGCTACCTGCTCACCGAGTTCGCGGCACGGACCGAGATGGTCGCGCACGTTCCCGGCCTCACCGTCGTCGACTGGGACGACAACGGCGAGCCGCGGCTGTCCGCCTACACCACGGACTGGCACTGGTTCACCGCCAACGCCCGGCTGGGCGAGCTGCGTCCCGCGGACTGGACCGCGGTCGGCCTGGTCGAGGACGCCTACCGCCAGGAGGGCGGCCGCTGGCTCATAGCCCGGCGCCGGGTGACCCCGGTCGCGGGGCTGGTCGCCACCGGCTCGCCGCCGCCGATCGCGCTGTGACGGGACGGAGCCGAACATCATGACGACCGCCCTTGACCGGCTCGGCCGCCTCGAGGCGGAGCGGGCCATCCTCGGGACGCACTTCCGCTTCTTCCGCCTCACCGACCTCAGTGAGTTCGAGCTGCTCGGCCGGCAGTGCTTCACCCGCGACGCGCGCATCGAGTACCGGATCATGCCCGGCCCACCGCAGCGCTTCGCCAGCCGTGACGAGTTCGTCGGCTTCATGCTCGCCGCCGGCGGCCACCATCGGTTGTCCGGGCCCACGATCGCCCACACCAGCGCGCCCCCCGACATCGACTGGAGCGGCGGCCAGCCCCGGCTCACGGGCTACGCGACCGTCTGGCACTGGGCCGCGACCCGGGACTTCGGAGGGCGGCCCCGGCCAGCGGACTGGACCACCATCGGGCTCGTCGAGGACGTCTACCGCTGCGAGGGGGGCCAGTGGCTCATCGCGGACCGTCTCATCACCCCGGCCGCCGGCCTGGTCGCCACGGGCGCCTCGCCGGGCCCCGGCCGCCCCGCACCACGCTGAGCCCGCGTCACCGGGCTGGCGTTCCGCCGGATCCCGGCGGGATCCCACCGGATCCCGCCGGCCCGGCGGACGACGCGCCGACGACGTTACGATGAACCGATGAGCGCACCGCAGGCGCCCGTCGGCCGGCGACACGGTGACCAGCCGGATCTCGTGACCAGGCGAACATGGTGACCAGCCGGGCTACGTTCGCCGGCGCGGCCCCGCCGGTCGAGCGGGCGTTGTCGCGTGGGCGCATCGACAAACGGGCGGCGATCCTCGATGCCGCCTTCGACGTCTTCGCGCGCCGGGGTTACGAGCAGACGAGCGTGAAGGAGATCGCCGACGAGGCGAACGTCGCCAAGACGACGGTCTACAGCCACCTGGAGGACAAGGAGCACCTGTTCCGCCAGACGATGGCGGCCGCGGCGGCGGCGGCGCTGGCGGAGAACCTCGCCGCTCTCGACCGGCTCCGCGATCCCGGGGACGACCTGCGAGCGGCCCTGGAGGAGACCGCGGCGCGGATGCTCGAGGTGTGCTGCGGCCATCGTTCCCGGGCGCTGCGTTGGCTGACCTACGGCCAGGCCGCTCGCTTCCCCGACCTGATCGACACCGTCCAGGGGCGGACGTCCGTCCAGCTCGGTGAGGCGTTGGCCGACCGGTTCGCCCGGTTGTCTCTCACCGGGGGGCTCCGCCGCTGTGACCCCGCCGAGGCCGCCGAGCAGTTTCTCGCGCTGCTCGTCGGCCCTGTGGAGACCCGGAGCCGGATGGGCACCCGCGACCTTCCTCCGGAGGAGATGCGCGGGCTGTCCCGGTCCGCGGTGGACACCTTCCTCCGGGCGTACGAGCCGTCCTCCTGACGTACTTCCCGACGTCGTACTTCCCGACGTCGTAGCCGCCGGCTCGACCCGAGGTCCCGGCGGGACCTCCCCGTAGTCCGGAGTACGGGACCGGCAGCCTGCGGTCGGGACAGGTCAACGCTATCGGCCGGATCGGCCGCGCGGAGGAGGCCGCGCTGAAAGGCGCGCCGGTGCGGCTGCAGTCGTACACGATCCCCGGAGTCGGCTACACGCTCGGATTCAACAACGCCAAGCCGGTCCTGAAGGACGCCGCGGTGCGCAAGGCGGTACGTGGAAAGGCGTCTCTTGCCGCGCAGCGCGTGATCCATGCATTGTGTAGCATCCTGATTGCCGGCCGATTACTCCTGTGGTGATGATCCTGGACCCGGGCCGCGCCGAGTCGCTTCTTGCGTGATCGATGCCAGGATGAGGCGCCGACGCCGCGCCACCGGGCCTCGGGCTATCGCGCGCAGGCTCCGTGTCCGAGGCGAGGGGCAGCGTCCGACCCTCGGGGAACCCGGTGCGCTGGTGTGGCTCGCGGATCATCACCTCTGCCGTGCGAATGCCAGTCCGATGGGGCCAGGCGATGCACGTGCGTCGGGGTCGACCGTCAGATGTTTTGTCGCGGTATTTTGGTCGGTATTCCGGCGCTGAGATCGGCTTCCGGGCCATACATCGATGTGGATCACGTTCAGGGGCACCGATTGACGATCGAGGGCTCAGCCCACCCCGGGAGCCGAGCTCCACCTTCGGGTCTCCTGTATCGCAGGAGATGATTCCGTGGGGCTGGTGCACGGCGTGTCGTGGTCTGGCAGGTGGCCGTGTCGGTCCTGACGGGTGGACCGCAGCCGCGCGGCTATAGCGTCAACGCTATGACCTGGGGTACCGTCGAGCTGGAACCGGAAGTTCGGGACTGGCTGGAACGGCTGCCGACCGCGCATTTCGCGACGGCTGCTTTCTACGTGGATCTGCTCGCCGAGCAGGGTCCGTTGCTGGGTGAGCCGTACACGCGGCAGCTCGACGGCAAGCTGCGGGAGCTGCGGTTTCATCTGGAGGGCCGGGCGATCCGGGTGACCTACTGGATCGCGCCGGGTCGGAGGGTGGTGCTTCTGACGGTGTTTGCCAAGTTGCGGATGAGGGAGGTCGCCGAGGGATCCAGGGCGAGGCGCGCTGGCGCGCTGCCTGACAGGGTCGCACACGGCGGGTGAGAATGAGGGGGATGACGGCGATGGCTGAGCGGGCGGACTGGGTGGGGCTGAGGGAACGCCGGATGGGCGAGCCGGGCGCGCGCGAGGCCTACCAGGCGGCCAGGCTGGCCTTTGAGCTGGGTAGGTCGGTGCGGGAGCTGCGCCAGCGGCGTGCCTGGAGTCAGGTCGAACTGGCCCGCGCGGCGGGCATGACGCAGTCGGCGGTGGCGCGGTTCGAGGCCGGTGGCACCGTACCGACGCTGCCTGTGCTGGAACGGCTCGCCGAGGCTCTCGACGCCGACCTCGACGTCCGCGTCATCCCTCGTTCAGTGGCGTAGCGGGCGTCCGGACCCACCAGAGGTTCGGAACATGCGTTTGACTCGATAGATGATGTTGCCTGCCCGCTGTGGGGTTCGAGTCGTGGCTGGGGCGACCTGTTAGCCGAACTAGTGGAGCGTGATTCCACTTCATTTATTGCCGGTATTTTCCTAGAATCTCGACTTTCGTAGTTATGCGGCGTCGGTCTCCCAGGCCAGCCGGAGGGTGTGGATTTCTGCTGGTGTCGGCTGCTCGGGGTGTGTGGCCTGATATTTGGCGGCGATGAGGACGCGGCGGAGCTTGGCGAGGATGTCAGCGGTGGAGGGGCGGGTCTTGGTGGTGTACCAGGGTGCGCGGTCGCGGTGGTCGGTGGCGTCGTCGGGGTGGTGGCTGGCGGTGGCGTACCAGCAGGTCGCGAGGGTTTGGCAGGCCAGTCCGAACGGCACGGTGCGTTCGACGGCGTGGGCTTTCCGGTTGCGGGCCTGGCCGACGCCGATGAGCTGTTTGGCGTCTTCGATGGCGACTTCGATCGACCAGCGGGCGGCGTAGCGGGTGACGAGGTCGGCGGGTCTGGTGAGGGTGTCGGTGGTGACGAGTGCCAGGTCGTGGGTGCCGGCACGGCCGGCGTTGTCGCGGACGAGGATCACGGTGACCGGGCGGGTGCCGAAGAC
>NZ_CDWRCM010000038.1:16633-17445 GCF_977927585.1 Frankia sp. CcWB2
GCCGTACCAGAGGCAGCGCACGGCGGCGACGTGGACGGTGACGGTCTGGCCGTAGCGGACGACCGTGACTGGGACGAACGTCTCGGTGGTGGCGAGCTGGGTCAGCGTGCCGAGCCGGTCGCCTTTCAGGCGGGGCCGGCCGCGTTTCCCGGTCCGCGGCGGGGCGGGGGCGAACAGGGCGGCGTCCTTGCGGAGTCGGGTTGTCCAGGTCACCGAGCTGGGCAGGGTGCGCAGCTCGTCACCGGCGTAGGCGGCGTCCGCGACGACGTGGATCCGGCGGCCGGGTAGCACAGCGGCGAGCTGTTCGACCGCGCGGGCGGCCAGCCACAGCCGGGACGCCGAGGTGGTGTCCTTGCGGACCAGACGGGCCAGCACTGGTAGGCACACCGGCCGGTCCAGCATCGGCAGGGTCACGACGATCCCGACGATCACCCAGTTGTTCCCAAAGCCGATCTGGCGGGAGTCTCGGGCGGAGCCGTCGTGGAACCAGCCCGCGGCCCACACCTTTTTCCCTGTCCTGGTGAACAGGGTGTCGTCGACCGCGACCAGCACCGGGGCGCTGTGGGCGGCGAGCAGTCGCACGACGAGACGGGCGAGTGCCAGACCGAGCTGGTTGGGGTCCCAGCGGGCCGCGGCGAAGAACCGGTGCGCCCGGTCGTGCGGCAAGGTCCGTGACAGCCCGGCCCCCACGAGCATGCCGCGCACCGTCCGCCGGCCGGTCGCGGCCAGCATCCCGACGACGAGGGCGCGGAACACTCGAAACGTCGGTGCGGTGAAACACGGTCGGAAACCCTCCAGCAGCGTCGCTAGAG